>JBEVLS010000217.1:0-5371 GCA_040509015.1 Microbacterium sp. | reverse complement strand
TCGACGCCGGGGCTCCTGCGCGGCTGGGAGGGCGTCGACGTCGCCGAGAGCCTCACGTCGCGCATCGGGAGGCCCGTCTACGTCGACAGCGAGGCGAACCTCGGCGGTCTCGCCGAGGCCCGCGAAGGAAGCTCGCGCACCGCCTCGTCGTCGGTGTTCATCCGCGTCGGGCACTCGATCAGCGCGGGACTCGTCGTCGGGGGCGACCTCTTCCACGGCGTCAACGGCAAGGCGGGCCAGATCGGGCACGTGACCCTCGACGAGAACGGCCCCATCTGCCGCTGCAGCAACCGCGGCTGCCTCGAGACCTACGCCGGCGGGCCCGCCCTGCTGTCGCTGTTCCCGCCGAGCGAGGGCATGCAGCGCATCGGCGATCTCCTGCAGGCGGCCGAGGACGGCGACGGCAGCTCCCGCCGCGTGATCGCCGACGCCGGCCGCCACATCGGCGTCGCCGCGGCGAGCCTGTGCAACCTCTTCGACCCCGAGCTCATCGTCGTCGGGGGCGAGCTCGGCCAGGCCGGCGAGATCCTCATGGCGCCGATGCGGCACGCGCTGGAGCGCTCGGCGCTCCCCGCGGCCGGGGGGCTCCCCGAGATCGTCGGCGCATCCTTCGGCGAATGGGCCGAGACGCGCGGGGCGATCGCGGTCGCACTCGATCACGTGACCGTCGAGTCCGACGTCCTGTCGTTCACGGCGTAGGGTCGCCGGATGGCGATCCGCGCGTCGATGAGACGCCTCTTCCGGCGAACGGCGACGGCCGCGGCCGTCGGCGTCCTCGCGGCATCCGCCCTCACGGCCTGCTCGGGCTCGACCGAGGGCTCCGAGGGGACCATCGCGCTCCTGCTGCCCGATGCGAAGACGGCGCGCTACGAGACGTTCGACCGGCCGTTCTTCGAGGCCAGGATCGCCGAGCTCGGCGACTACCGGGTGCTCTACACGAACGCCGATCAGGATGCCGCGAAGCAGCAGCAGCAGGCCGAATCGGCGCTCGCGTCGGGCGCAGGCGTGCTCGTGCTCGACCCCGTCGACGGGCGCGCGGCGGTCAGCATCGTCAGCGCCGCCAACGCCGAAGGCGTCCCGGTGATCTCGTACGACCGCCTGGTCGCCGGCGGCGACCTGGCCTACTACGTGTCCTTCGACAACGAGAAGGTCGGCATGCTGCAGGCCACGGCGTTCGTCGAGGCGCTCGACGAACGCGGCGAGGGCGAGGGCGGCATCCTCATCGTCAACGGCTCGCCCACCGACAGCAACGCGATCCTCTTCCGCCAGGGCGCGCACGGCGTGATCGACGCGACCGGGCTCGACGTGCTCGCCGAGTACGACACTCCCGACTGGAGCCCCGACAAGGCGCAGAACTGGGTCGCGGGGCAGCTCGCCCAGTACGGCGACGAGATCGTCGGGGTGTACGCCGCGAACGACGGCGTGGCGAGTGGGGCCGTGGCCGCCCTGCGGGCGGCGGGCGTCTCGCCGATGCCGATCGTGACGGGGCAGGATGCCGAGCTCTCGGCCCTGCAGCGCATCGTCCGCGGCGATCAGTACATGACGGTCTACAAGGCGATCAAGCCGCAGGCCGAGCTCGCCGCCGAGGTGGCGGTGAAGCTGCTGCACGGCGAGGAGGTGACGGCACCCCTCGAGATCGACGGAACCCCGACGACGCTCCTCGATCCCGTCGCCGTCACCGCCGACGACATCCTCGACACGGTGGTCGCCGACGGCTTCTGGACCGTCGACGACATCTGCACGGCCGACTACCGCGAGGCGTGCATCTCGGTCGGACTCCTCGCCGAGTGACGGCGGGGGCCGCGGCGACGAGTAGGGTCGATCCGGACGATCGCCGACGATGAGGATGTGACGATGCCGTCTTCCGCCCCCCGCACCGGACGCTCGCGCGAGCGCGTCCTGACGATGCGCGGCATCGGCAAGCGGTTCGGCGCCGTGAAGGCGCTCACCGACGTCGACTTCTGGGTCAGCGAGGGCGAAGTCGTCGCCCTCGTCGGCGACAACGGCGCCGGCAAGTCGACGCTCGTCAAGGTGCTCTCGGGTGTTCACGAGCAGGATGCCGGCACGATCGAGTTCGACGGTGAGGACGTCGACATCCAGACTCCCGCCGACGCGCAGGAGATGGGGATCGCGACGGTCTTCCAGGACCTCGCGCTGTGCGACAACCTCGACGTCGTGGCCAACCTGTGGCTCGGCCGCGAGCTCGTCGCGGAGGGCATGCTCGACGAGGTCGAGATGGAGGAGCGCACGTGGACGCTCCTGCGCGAGCTCTCGGCCAAGATCCCGTCGGTGCGCGTACCCGTAGCATCCCTCTCCGGGGGGCAGCGGCAGACCGTCGCCATCGCACGCTCGCTGATCGGCGAACCCCGCGTCATCATCCTCGACGAGCCCACCGCCGCGCTCGGCGTCGCCCAGACCGCCGAGGTGCTCAACCTCATCGAGCGGCTGCGCGAGCGCGGCCACGGGGTCGTGCTCATCAGCCACAACATGGCCGACGTCATGGCGGTCGCCGACCGGGTCGTCGTGCTGCGGCTGGGCCGCAACAACGGCGTCTACAACGTCGCCGATCTCACGAGCGAGACCCTCATCGCCGCGATCACGGGCGCGTCGGACGTGTCGCTGAGTCGCCGCGAACCTGCGCCCCCCGCGGAGGAGGACACCGCCACAGGAGGGCGCTTGATCCGCATGCCCGAGTCCCCCGCGCGACGCCCCGGCCGCGGCGGGGTCGACCGGTGACCGGCTCGGTCCCCACTTCCCGCGAAGACGGGGTGTGGTCGGCCGGAGGCGTGCGCGCCTCCGCCGCGCTGCTCGTCGCCCGCATCCGCGGCGGCGATCTGGGCTCGCTCCCGGTCGTGGCGGGTCTCGTCGTCATCTGGGTGGTCTTCCAGACCCTCAACCCCGTCTTCCTCTCGCCGAAGAACCTCGTGAACCTGTCGATGCAGAGCGCTGCACTCGGCACGATCGCCCTCGGCGTCGTGATCGTGCTGCTGGTGGGCGAGATCGACCTCTCGGTCGGCTCGGTGTCGGGTCTCGCCTCGGCGGTGCTCGCGGTGACGCTCGTGCAGCTGCAGTGGAACATCGTGCTGGCGCTGGCCGCCGCCATCGCCGCCGGATGCCTCGTCGGCCTCCTCTACGGATTCCTCTACACGCGATTCGGTGTGCCCAGCTTCGTCATCACCCTCGCGGGACTCCTCGGCTTCCTGGGACTGCAGCTGTGGGTCCTCGGGCCGAACGGCTCGATCAACCTGCCGCCGGAGTCGTGGATCGTCTCGTTCGCGCAGAACATGTTCCTCCCCGCGTGGCTCTCGTACGCCGTCGCGGTCCTGACGGCGGCCGGCTACGCCTGGACGCGGGTGCGCCACGCCCGCCGTCGTGCGTCGGCGAACCTCGTGGCGCAGGGCTACCGCGAGATCGGCGTCCGGGCAGGAGTCCTGCTCGCCTTCCTGCTGCTGGCCGCGTGGTACCTCAACCTGGGTCGGGGGGTGGGGGTGATGTTCCTGTTCTTCCTCGTGCTCGTCGCCGTGGTCGACGTGCTGCTCCTCCGCACGCGCTGGGGCAGGGCGGTCTACGCCGTCGGCGGATCCGTCGAAGCCGCCCGCCGCGCCGGCATCCGGGTCGAGAGGATCTACCTGTCGGCGTTCGCGCTCTGCTCGACGCTCGCGGCCGTCGGCGGGGTGCTCGCCGCAGCGCGGCTCGCCGCCGCGAACCAGAGCTCGGGCGGCGGCGACACCAACCTCGTGGCGATCGCGGCCGCCGTGATCGGCGGGGCGAGCCTCTTCGGCGGTCGCGGAACCGCGTACGCGGCGCTGCTGGGCATCGTCGTCATCCAGTCCATCTCGTCGGGGCTGACGCTGCTCAACCTCGATTCGTCGGTGCAGTTCATCGTGACGGGCATCGTGCTCGTGCTCGCGGTCATCGTCGATTCCGTATCGCGCCGCAAGCGCGCTGCCACCGGACGCGCATAGCGCGCCCGGCCACGCCCTGCGTTCACTTCGCGAACTCTGACAACCCAGTCTTCGGTGCCGAAACGATTCGAGTGATCACATCACTGGCATTCGGGCGCTTGTCTAGCGCAAATCGCCCAGGGAGAACCTCGCCGGGGGATGGCGACCCGCGGCATCCGTCGATCTCTCCCGCCCGTTGCAAACTCGTTACGTTCACTACTTGACGCCAACGATCCGCGCGGGGAGGATCGACCGTAGCGCGATGCGTGTCAGGCGATGCCTGGGGCTCGCATGATTTCAATGACGAAAGGCGAATGATGAAGAAGTCTTCACTCCTCGCCGTCGCAGCCCTCTCGGGTGCTGCAGCGGTGATCCTCGCAGGCTGTGCCGGCGGGGGAAGCGGATCCCCGTCCGATGGCGGCGACGCGGGCGGCGACTCGGCCGGCCGTGCGTGCGTGATCCTTCCCGACGCGGCCTCCTCGCCGCGCTGGGAGAACTTCGACCGCAAGTACCTCCAGGAGGGCCTGGAGGGCGCCGGCTTCGAGGTCGACATCCAGAACGCGCAGGGCGACGTGGCCAAGTACGGCACGCTGGCCGACGCGCAGCTCACGCAGGGCTGCGGCGTCATGCTGCTCGTGGACTACCAGGGCGCGGCAGAGGCCGTCGCCACCAAGGCCAAGGCCGAGGGCATCCCCGTGATCGCCTACGACCGCCCCTTCGCCGGCGCGGACTACTACGTGTCGTTCGACAACGTCGAGGTCGGCCGCCTGCAGGGCCAGACGGTGCTCGACGGCCTCGAGGCCGCCGGTGTCGCCCCGGCCGACGCGACCGTCGTCTACATCGGCGGAGACCCGACCGACGGCAACGCCGCGATGTTCCACGACGGCGCCGTCGAGGTCATGGAAGAGGCGGGCGTCACCGCCGCGGCCGAGCCTCCGGGAGCCTGGGACCAGGCCAAGTCGCAGACCAACTTCGAGCAGGCTCTGACCTCGCTCAACGGAGCGGTCGACGGCGTGTGGGCGGCCAACGACACCAACGCCGCCGGCGTCATCAAGGTGCTGCAGGACAACAACCTGCAGGGCGTCGCGGTCTCGGGTCAGGACGCGAACGTCGCGGGTCTGCAGAACATCCTGCTCGGATGGCAGACCGCCACGGTCTACAAGCCGGTCGCGGATGAGGCGGCAGCCGCCGTCGACGTCGCGGTCGCCCTCCTCAGCGGCGAGTCGGTCGACACCGACGCCGAGCTGGACGACGGAACGCCGTACATCCAGGTCACGCCGATCCTGGTCGGCCAGGACAAGGTCAAGGACGTCGTCGCCGCCGGTGACGCCGCCTACGACGACGTCTGCACGCCCGACGTGCTCGCCGCGTGCGAGGAGTTCGGCGTCGTCGCCAACTGATCGCCGTGAGATCTGAGGGGCGCCGTG
>JBEVLS010000216.1:0-6134 GCA_040509015.1 Microbacterium sp. | reverse complement strand
GGGCGCGCCGCGACTCTCACGGTCATCACGATCGTCTCGCTCTACCTGCTCCTGGCCGTCGCGATGATCATGTTCGCCGGCGTCGGCACGGGCGAGCTCGGGCTCGGCAACGAGGACATCCAGAGCAACGCGTTCTTCTTCCTCTCCGGGCCGATCCTCGGTCCGCTCGCCTTCCTCGTGTCGCTCGCCGTGCTGACCTCGTCGGCGTCGTCGCTGCAGTCGACCTTCGTCGGCCCCGCCCGCACCCTCCTCGCGATGGGTCATTACGGAGCCCTGCCCGAGTCGTTCGCCAAGGTCAGCCCGCGGTTCTTCACGCCGGGCTACGCGACGATCGTGTCGGCCATCGTCGCGTCGGCGTTCTACGTCGTCATGCGCATCGTGAGCGAGGACACCCTGTGGGACACGATCCTGACGCTCGGCATGATGATCTGCTTCTACTACGGCATCACGGCGTTCGCCTGCGTCTGGTACTTCCGCAAGCAGTGGTTCGACTCGGTGCGGAACGTCTTCTTCACGTTCCTGTTCCCGCTCGTGGGCGGCGTGATCCTCGCGGTGCTGTTCTTCACGACGCTGATCGACTCGATGGACCCGGCGTACGGAAGCGGCTCGAACATCGGCGGCGTCGGCATCGTCTTCATCCTGGGCATGCTCATCATCGTCGTCGGCGTCGCGATCATGATCTGGCAGGCGATCAAACGCCCCGCGTTCTTCCGCGGAGAGACGCTGTCGATCGATGCCCCCGCGAGCGTGCGCCGCGCGCGCCGTTGACGTCAGACTTGACCCACCACTCGATCGGAGACAGAACATGAGCGATTACGCCGTCGTCAACCCCGCGACGGGGGAGACCCTGGCCACCTACCCGACGATCACCGACGAGGCCCTCGAGGCCGTGGTCGCGAAGGCGGACTCCGCCTACCGCACCTGGCGCGATGCGCCGGTCGCCGAGCGGGCGGCGAAGATCCGCCGCGTGGCCGAACTCCACCGCGAGCGCCGCGACGAGCTCGCCGCGATCATCGTGCGCGAGATGGGCAAGCCGCTCGCCGCCGCCGAGGGCGAGGTCGACTTCGCCGCCGACATCACCGAGTACTACGCCGATCACGCCGACGAGATCACGGGCGACACCCCGATCGACATCGACGGGGACGGCACCGCGGTCATCCGGCGTTCGGCGCTGGGCGTGCTGCTGGGGATCATGCCCTGGAACTTCCCGTACTACCAGGTCGCGCGGTTCGCGGCGCCGAACATCGTGATCGGCAACACGATCCTGCTCAAGCACGCGCCGCAGTGCCCCGAGTCGGCCGCCGCGATCGAGAAGATCTATGCGGATGCCGGCCTGGAGGGCGTCTACACGAACATCTACGCGACGAACGACCAGTCGGCCGCCGTCATCGCCGACCGTCGCGTCGCCGGCGTCTCGGTCACCGGCTCGGAGCGCGCGGGCGCCGCGGTCGCCGAGATCGCCGGACGCAACCTCAAGAAGGTCGCTCTCGAGCTGGGTGGATCCGACCCGTTCATCCTGCTGTCGACGGACGACCTCGACGCCGCGGTCCAGGCTGCCGTCGAGGCCCGCCTCGACAACACCGGACAGTCCTGCAACGCCGCCAAGCGCTTCATCGTCGTCGACGGTCTGTACGACGCGTTCCTCGAGAAGTTCACCGCCGCGATGGCCGGCTCCAAGCTCGGCGACCCCTTCGCGGAGGACACCGTGCTCGGGCCGCTCTCGTCGGTGACGGCGGCGGAGCGTCTCGCCGAACAGGTCGACAAGGCCGTCGAGCAGGGGGCGACGCTCGTCACCGGCGGAAAGCGCGAGGGCGCCTTCTACCCGGCGACGGTGCTCGCGGACGTCACGAGCGACATGGACGCGTATCGCGAGGAGTTCTTCGGCCCGGTCGGCGTCGTCTACCGCGCCGCCGACGAGGACGACGCGGTCTCGATCGCGAACGACACCCCGTTCGGTCTCGGCTCGTACATCTTCACGACCGACGAGGAGCAGGCGGCCCGCGTCGCGGACCGCATCGACGCCGGCATGGTCTACGTCAACCTCGTCCTCGCCGACGAGCCCGGGCTGCCCTTCGGCGGTGTCAAGCGCTCCGGCACGTCTCGTGAGATGGGTCTGCTGGCAGCGGACGAGTTCGTCAACAAGAAGCTCATCCGCACCGGGCCCTGACACCCGGCATCCGCTCGAACCGTACCGATCCCGCCGAACCGCACGTCCTCGACGTCGGCTTCGACGGGATCGGTCCGGTTCGGCGCTGCGGGTCTCATCCGCACCCGGCCTGAGCTCAGGGGTCAGCTGGGAACCGTAGCGGTCGCGTCCGTGCGTCGCTACGCTGACCCCACCCCGTGGCCCATCGCCCCGGGCGTCGATCCGGGGGGACCCATCGCATGGCTCGCAACAGCCTCTTCCGACTGAAGCCGATCACACCGCCGGTCGAGTCACCGGGAGGGCTGAAGAGGCGCATCGGCACGTTCCAGCTGGCGATGTTCGGCGTCGGGGCGACGGTCGGCACGGGAGTCTTCTTCGTGATGCACGAAGCGACTCCGGATGCCGGGCCGGCCGTGATCGTCTCGTTCCTGATCGCGGGCCTCGCGGCGGGCCTCGCCGCGGTCTGCTACGCCGAGATGGCATCCGCCGTGCCCGTCTCGGGATCGACCTACTCGTACGCGTACGCCACTCTGGGCGAGGTGGTCGCGATGGGGGTCGCCGCGTGTCTCCTCCTGGAGTACGGCGTGTCCACGGCGGCCGTCTCGGTGGGCTGGAGCGACTACCTGAACCGCCTGCTGTTCGACCTGTTCGGCTGGGGATTCCCCGAGGCGCTGTCGATGGGTCCGTTCGAGGGCGGGATCATCAACCTGCCCGCCGTGATCCTCGTGGCGCTGTGCGCGCTCCTGCTCATCCGCGGCACGACCGAGTCGGCCGTCGCCAACACGGTCATGGTCATCATCAAGCTCGCCGTGCTGGTCATGTTCGGCGCGATCGCGTTCACGGCGTTCAACGCCGACAACTTCGCCGATTTCGCACCCAACGGCGTCGGCGGCATCACGGCGGCGGCGGGGGCGATCTTCTTCACCTTCATCGGTCTGGATGCCGTCTCGACGGCCGGTGACGAGGTCAAGAACCCGCAGAAGACCCTTCCCCGTGCGCTCATGATCGCGCTGTTCACCGTCATCGCCGTGTACCTGTTCGTCGCCGTCGCCGCTCTCGGCACACAGCCCTGGCAGATGTTCGCCGACGAGTCGCAGAGCGAAGCGGGACTGGCCGTGATCCTCGAGAACGTCGTCGGTTCCAACTGGCCCGCCATCATCCTGGCCGCGGGCGCGGTCATCTCGATCTTCTCGGTGACGCTCGTCACCCTGTACGGGCAGACGCGCATCCTGTTCGCGATCGGGCGCGACGGTCTCCTCCCGCGAGCTTTCGCCCGGGTGAACCCGCGCACCCAGACGCCGGTCTTCAACACGATCTTCGTGGCCGCGGCGGTGGCGATCCTCGCCGGGTTCATCCCGCTGTCGAGCCTGTGGGACCTCGTCTCGATCGGCACGCTCGTGGCGTTCATCGTCGTCGCGCTCGCGGTGCTGATCCTGCGGCGCACGCGGCCCGATCTGCCCCGCGGCTTCAAGGTGCCGGGCTATCCCGTGACGCCGATCCTCTCGATCCTCGCGTGCCTGTACATTCTGTCGGGCCTCCCGCTCGAGACGTACCTGTGGTTCTTCGCGTGGCTCGCCGTGGTGCTGGCGTTCTACTTCCTGTGGGGACGCCGGCACAGCAAGCTCAACGACCCCGCCGCGGAGGCCGCCGAGGAGGCGGGACTGTGACCGTCGTCGTGGGCTACCCCCCGCGCCGCACGTCGCCGGGGGTGCTCGAACTGGCCACGACGATCGCGCGGGCGCGCGACGAGCCGCTCCTGGTCGTCACGGTCGTTCCGCCCCGGTGGAGCGTCCCGTCCATGGCGCGGGTCGACTCGGAGTTCGCCCAGTGGGCCGCCGCGCAGGGACGCACCGCGCAGGACGAGGCCACGGCATCCCTGTCCACGCTCCCCACGCCCGTCTCGGTCGAGTTCCGCTCGATCGCCGACCGCTCGGCCGCCGGCGCGCTCGCACGGGTGGCCGACGAGGTCGACGCCTCGGTGATCGTGGTCGGATCGTCCGAAGACGGCAGGCGGGGGCGCATCGAACTGGGCTCCACGAGCGACCGGCTCGTCCATTCGTCGCGCGAGTCGGTCGCGGTCGCGCCGCGCGGATACTCCGCACCCGCGGACGGGCTCACCCGCATCACCTGCGCGATCGCCGGCCACGCGTCCGACGCCGACCTCGTCCGCAGCGCGACGGCGCTGGCGGCGGGCGCCGGCATCCCGTTGCGACTGGCGACCTTCGCGGTGCGCCTCGACACGATGTACCCGCCCGAGATCGGCTTCGACGCCGAGGACGATGTCGTGCGCGCCCTCGCCGAGCAGGCGGGGGAGTGCGTCGCGACGCTGCGCACCGAGGGTGTCGTCGCCCCCGAGGTCGAGGCCGTCGTGGGTGTGGGAAGCGGCTGGCGGGCCGCGGTCGAGTCGATCCCGTGGCAGGACGACGAGCTGCTCGTCATCGGCACGAACCCGCGCGGGTCGCTCGCGCGGGTGTTCCTGGGATCGAGTGCGACCAAGATCGTGCGTCACTCGCCGGTGCCCGTCCTGGTCGCTCCGGAGTCGTAGCCCGGTTCGCCCGGTTCGGACGCATGCCGTACACTGGCTAGTGCAGTTGAAGTCTGCATTCTTTCGCCGTGCCCACGGATCGGGCATCCCCCTTGAAGACAGGTCGCGGCAGAGGAATGCGGGCATCCCGAGGTCTCCGGATCTCTAGGGCGGTAGCTCAATTGGCAGAGCAGCGGTCTCCAAAACCGCAGGTTGCAGGTTCGATTCCTGTCCGCCCTGCGCGTCAGCGCCACCGGCAGAATGTCGGCGGGCATTGGCACACGGAAGGTAATCAGGTGGCATCGATGGTTCAGGACGAGCCGAACGGCGGCGAGATCGTCGCATCGGGCGGCGCACCCCGTGCGAAGAAGCCCAACGTCTTCGCGCGCATCGCCCTCTTCATCCGTCAGGTCTTCGCCGAACTCCGCAAGGTCGTCACCCCGACCCGCCAGGAGCTCGTCAAGTACACGGGTGTCGTGCTCGGCTTCGTCGTCGTCATGATGGCGCTCGTCTACGGCCTCGACCTCCTTTTCGTCTGGGTCACGACCGTCGTCTTCGGCGTTCCGGCCTGACCTGATCTACGACGTGGCAGCGGACCATCGCGTCCGCCCACGGAACGGAAGAAACACAAGTGTCTGAACGATTCACCGACGACGCCGACTGGGCGACCGCCGCGGAGCAGTCCTCCGAGGACGACGAGGCCCAGGAGGGCAACCAGCTCGCCGCCGAGGAGCTGTCCGTCACGCCGGCCGAGCACATCGCGATCCACATCGTGGACGATCCCGATGAGGACGACGAAGAGAACGAGTCGGATCTGGAAGACATCGACGACATCGACGACCCGGAGGCAGACGCCATCGTGAACGACGCTCTCAACATCGACGAGGCCGCAGAGGCCGAGGCCGCGGCGGAGGCTCTCAACGAGTCCATCGCCGAAGAAGAAGCCGAATACGTCGCGGCGCACGCCGACGACGTCGCACCGTACGACGGCCCCGACGTGAACGGCGACGAGGACGCACCCGTGCTCGACTCCGAGTTCGTCGCAGAGGTCGATGCCGCCGCCGGCGTGGTCGACGAGGTCGAGGCCTCCGTGTCGCCCGCCGACGCAGCCGAGGCCCCCGTCGACGAGGATTCCGCCGACGACGAGACCGACGAGGACGAAGACCCCTACGAGGCCTTCCGCGCCGAGCTGCGCGAGCTCCCCGGCAAGTGGTACGTCCTGCACTCCTACGCCGGTTTCGAGCGCAAGGTGAAGGCCAACATCGAGCAGCGCAAGTCGACGCTCGAGGTCGAGGACGACATCTACCAGATCGAGGTCCCGATGGAGGACGTCGTCGAGATCAAGAACGGCCAGCGCAAGATGGTCACGCGCGTCCGGATCCCCGGCTACGTGCTCGTCCGCATGGACCTCAACGAGGACACCTGGTCGGTCGTCCGCCACACGCCCGGCGTCACCGGCTTCGT
>JBEVLS010000215.1:0-5115 GCA_040509015.1 Microbacterium sp. | reverse complement strand
AGTATCGGCCCTGGCCGCCGATCCGGCAGATGCGCGAGCCCACGACATCCCGTGGCCGCTTGATCCGCTGGGACTGCGGCGCCCCGCGGTCGCGCGTGCCGCGGAGCTCGTCGTCGAGGCGATCGAGTCAGCGTCGTCCGGCCGGGTCACAGCGCCCACGGGTCGGTGGGCTCGGGACCTCGAACTGCTGCTCGCCGAGCGCGATCGACAGACGCGCGGGGTCCGACTGCCCGATCGAATCCCGGCGTCGCGATTCAAGGACTGGATCGGCGATCCCGTGGGCTCAGCCCGCGCCCACGCCCGGCCCATGCCCGAGGAGCCGGTCCCGGCGACGCGGCTCGGAACGCTGTTCCACGCGTGGGTCGAGCAGCGCTCGGGCAGCGTCGGGCTCGGCGGTTCGCTCGACGACGCCCTCTGGGAGCTCGACGACGATGCGCCCGGAACGACTGAAGCGTCCCTCGAGGACGCCGACGCGCTCGAGCGCCTGCGCGCGAACTTCCTGGCGTCCGAGTGGGCGCACCGTAAGCCGCTCGAGGTCGAGACCGAGATCGATTTCGCTGTCGAAGGGCTCGACGGCAGCGCACACGTCGTGATCTGCAAGCTCGACGCCGTCTACCTCCGCGAGGATCGCGGCGGACGCATCGAGATCGTCGACTGGAAGACGGGGGCGGCCCCGCGCACGGACGCGGAGCGGGAGGAGCGGATGCTGCAGCTCGAGCTCTACCGTCGGGCCTACCACGCCAAGCACGGCGTCGCCCTCGATGAGATCGACGTCGCCCTGTACTACGTCGCCGAGGGGCTCGTCCTGCGCGGCTGAGGAGGACTCAGTCGGCCATCCAGCGCCGCAGGGCGGCGTCCGAGGCGCGCTCGGCGTCTGCCGCGGCGTCGTCGGTGTCGGCCGCGCCGTCGTCCGGGGGGTCACGCCGGATCGGAAGCTGGATGGGCGCAGTCGACACGTCGTCGATCCTCCAGGCCTCGGGGGCGGACTCCTCGTCGCCGTCGTCCTGCGTCTCGGCGTCGTCCTCACCACGATCGTCGCCGTCCGGCACCCACAGCGAGAGCTCGTCGGGGTCGTAGGTGTCGGTGTGCATCGACGTGTCGATCTCGGGCGAGGCGGCTTCGGGCATCCTGTCGAGGAGGGCGATCGCCTCGTCGACGTCCAGCGCGGCATCCGTCACGAGATCGTCGTTCTCGACCCCCGCGGCGAGCGACGCGAGCAGCCCGGACGCGTCGTCGACGATGTCGTCGCGACCCGACTCATGACCGTGGATGAGCCACTTCGCGAACTCGAGCTCGGCGTAGAGTCGGGCGCGCTCCCGTGCACGGCCGTCCGGCGCCCGATCGCTGTGCGCGACGTAGGCCGCGTAGACGTCGTCGGCCGCTGTGGGCGCTGAGGCCAGCCACTGCAGGTCGATCGCGGGGTCGCCGACCGAGAGTCCGTGCCAGTCGAGCAGTCCGGTGACCTCGGGCACGCCGTCGAGGTCTTCGAACAGGAAGGACGCCGTGCCCGCGCCGCCCAGCACGATCGCCGACTCGAACCGCCACAGCTCCTCCACGTCCAGAGCGCGGCGCCACCGGTCCAGCAGCACGGCCGGGACGGCGCGCGTCGCCTCCGCGCGGTCGATGAGCCGCGACACGTCGTCGCGTACCTGCGAGGGCGTGCGCACGGGGAGTCCTTCGGCGCGCACGATCGACAGGGGCAGCGAGTGCAGGGCCGCGAGCGAGGAGCCCAGAGAGGTCGCGGCACCGCGGCCGGCGGGCACGTGCGCGGGATCCACCCGATAGCCGGGCAGGAAATCCACCACGACGGCCCGTTGTCCGCCGAGCCCCGTTTCGCCGAGCAGTTCCGGTGCACGGAAGGGCAGCAGCCCCCGGACTCCGGGCGTCAGGGCCCGGAGCGCCCTCACCTCGGCGGCGAGCTCGGTCTCGGCACCGGCATCTGCGGGCACGCGGACGACGACCCGTCGTCCGTCGTCGAGTTCCGCCAGCGCGGAGTCGTATCGTCCGGCCGCGCGCTCGGTCAGAGCGCCGACTCCCACGACGCCGACCCGGGGCAGTGCCGACGTGACGGTCGCGGCTAGAGTGAGGGGTGAGCGTGCCATGTGCCCAGGGTAGGTCGGGCGCGCGGGTGCGTCCTCGCGCCACGCCCGGCGGCGGCGAGCCTGTCGCCCCGGCATCCGCCCACCGATGCAGAGAGGTCGCGCATGACAGCGCTCGACACCTCGGGTCAGCCGCCGGCAGGACTCGATCGTGCCGCCGAGGAACGCGCGGCGGACGGCTTCCTCGAGGCGCTCCGAGCGGATGCCGCGACCCGCGTCCTGGTGCTGGCGGGCGATGCCGCGCCCCTGGCCGCACCGGAGCGCCTGCACTGGGTCGCGCCGTCGGACGTGCCCGAGGGCGCGGAGTGGGCCTTCCTCGGACGCGACCCCGAGGGATCGGCGCTGCTGGTCGCCGCGTTCGCCGCCGGTGAGTCGCGACCCTTCGACGCCCCCGCGCACTGGGCGGGACTGCGCGTCGCCGGTGGTCTCCTCGCCCCCGCCGAGTCCGATGCCTTCGTCACGGCGCTGAGCCTCGGCCGCTGGCTGCTGGATGCCGCCTTCTGTCCCGCGTGCGGCACGCGCTGCGTCCTGCGCAACTCCGGCTGGTCGCGCCACTGCCCCTCGTGCGGCCGCGAGCACTTCCCGCGCACCGACCCGGCCGTGATCGTCGCGATCACGAGCGCGACGCGTCCCGACCATCTGCTGCTCGGCTCGAACGCGCTCTGGGAGTCCGCGCGCTTCTCGTGCTTCGCCGGCTTCGCCGAGGCGGGGGAGTCCCTCGAGGCCGCGGTGCACCGCGAGGTGCGCGAGGAGTCCGGAGTCGAGGTCGTCGACGTGCGCTACCGGGGATCCCAGGCGTGGCCGTACCCGCGTTCGCTCATGCTCGGGTTCCTCGCCACCGCCGTGGACGACGACGCCGCGCTCGCGGACGGGGAGGAGATCGCCTCGGTGCGCTGGTTCTCGCGCGACGAGATCGGAGAGGCGCTGCGCGGCGAGGGCGCCGTGCTGCTGCCCGGGCGCGCGTCGATCGCCCACCGCCTGATCAGCAGCTGGCACGCGGGGAAGTCGTGACCCGCAGCGCACTCGAAGGACTCGACGAGCGGCAGCTCGAGGCCGTCACGACGCTGCGCGGACCCGTCGCCGTGCTGGCGGGGGCCGGGACCGGCAAGACGCGCGTCATCACGCATCGCATCGCCCACGGCGTCGACACGGGGGCGTACTCCCCCGGGCGCGTGATGGCGGTGACCTTCACTGCCAAGGCCGCCGGTGAGATGCGCGGTCGCCTCCGGGCGCTCGGCGTCGAAGGGGTGGCCGCCCGCACGTTCCACGCCGCCGCGCTCGCGCAGCTGAACTTCTTCTGGCCGTCGCTCGCCGGCGACACGATGCCGAGCATCGTCGACAACAAGGTGCGGCTGCTCGCACACGCCGCCGACAGCCTCGGCATCGAGCCCGACACCGCGACCCTGCGCGACGTCGCCTCCGAGATCGAGTGGCGCAAGGTCTCGATGCTCTCGATCGCCGACTACGTCACCGCACGGCCGCGCGGAGTCGGGCGGCTGGGCGTGGATCGGGTGTCCGACCTGCAGCACGCCTACGAAAAGCTGAAGGACGAGCGCCGCCAGGTCGACTTCGAAGACATCCTGCTCGCGTGCGCCGGCATGCTCGAAGCCGAGCCCCACGTCGCCAAGGCCGTGCACGAGCAGTACCGGCACTTCACCGTCGACGAGTTCCAGGACGTCTCGCCCCTGCAGCATCGACTGCTCGAGCTGTGGCTCGGCGAACGCAAGGACCTCTGCGTCGTCGGCGACGCGAGCCAGACCATCTACTCGTTCGCGGGCGCCGACGCGCGCTACCTGCTCGACTTCGAGAGCACCCACGACGATGCGCGCGTCATCCGGCTCGAGACGAACTACCGATCGGATGCCGCGGTGCTGGGCGTCGCGAACGCGCTGATGCGCGGGCGCCCGGGCGCCCTGCATCTCGTGCCGTCCGGGCGGACGCCGTCGGACTTCCCCGCGCCGCTCGTGACGGGCTACGACGGCGACGACGACGAGGCGCGCGGCGTGGCATCCCGCATCGCCGCCCAGATCGCCGCGGGGATCGACCCGAGCCGCATCGCGGTCCTCTACCGGGCCCACGCGCAATCCGCCGAGATCGCCCGCGCCCTCGCGGACGCACGGATCGCTTCGTCCGTGCTCGGCGGCAAGCGCTTCTTCGAGCTCCCCGAAGTGCGTCAGTCCCTCATGGAGCTGCGCGCGGCCACGGTGGCCCCGATCGAGGCGGGGTTCGTCGACACGGTCCGCGACATCCTCCGCGTGCGAGGACTCACCGACGATCCGCCCGAAGCCGGGGGCGCCCTCCGCGATGCGTGGGAGGCGCGCGCCGCAGTGCTGAGGCTCGCCGAGGAGGCCCCTCCCGGGACGACGCTCCGCGGCTTCACCGACGACCTGATCGCCCGCGCGCGGGTGCAGGACGAGCCCACTCTGCGTACGGTGACGCTCGCGACCCTGCACGCGGCCAAGGGTCTCGAGTGGGACCACGTGCACCTCGTGGGATTCGCCGAGGGGCAGCTTCCGATCGGCTACGCCACGACCTTCGAGCAGGTCGACGAGGAGCGGCGGCTCGCATACGTGGGCATCACGCGGGCCGCGCGTACGCTCTCGGTGTCGTGGGCACGAGGACAACGGGGGCGGGAGCCGTCGCGATTCCTGCGAGAGATCGGCACGGGCACCCTTCGTGCGGCCGGTGCATCCGGCGCGTCCGCTGGACGGAGTCGCTACGCAGGTGCACCGAGGGCGACGACCGCCGGTGAGGGTGGCGCGCCGCGTCGTCGATGAGCCGCACGGCCGCCACCGCGGCCTCGATCGCTATGCCGCCGTCGATCCATGCGGACGTGTGCGCCAGCTGCGCGGCGACGGCCGGCCAGGCCTCGTCGGCGTCGTAGCGGTGGGCCGCGAGACACGTGACGCAGGCCGTCTCGCCGGGGGTGACGACGGGGCCGACCTCGGCGCCGTCGCCCGCGAACACGATGAGGACGTGCGGCACGTCCTCCGCCATGAGGCGGGCGACGAGCCGT
>JBEVLS010000214.1:0-13866 GCA_040509015.1 Microbacterium sp. | reverse complement strand
GGATCGCTCCCCGCGGCATCCGTCGTCTCAGGTCGTTACGGCGCGACGACCGTGAACGTCAGCGTCGAGACGTTGCCGGCGATGTCGTACACCTTCAGCTCGTTGGTGCCGAGCTTTCCGCCGAATGCGCCCGGCTTCACGAAGTTGAGATCGGACCATGCGTTGTCGGTCAGATCCTTCTCCTTGCCGTTGAGCGTCAGCTTGTCGATCTTGTACGCGTCGTACAGCTTGAACGACGCCAACGAGTAGCCGGCGTCGGCCGAGCCCACCGTGTACGCGGCGCCGGACTTGACCGTCACGGTCGGAGCGGTGACGTCGAGGGTGAAGGTCAGCGTCGTGACGTTGCCCGCCACGTCGTAGACCTTCAGCTCGTTCGAGCCGGCCTTGCCGCCGAACACGCCCGGCTTGACCCCGTTGAGGTCGGACCAGGTGTTGTCGGTCAGGTTCTTCTCGACGCCGTTGAGCGTGAGTCGGTCGATCTTGGACGCGTCGTAGAGCTTGAACGAGACGGTGCTGTAGACGCCGTCCTTGCCCTTCGATTCGGGCTTGACCGTGACCGTCGGCGCCGTGAGGTCGGCGACCGTGATGGGCACCTCGATGCTCGTGCCCGTCGCTGTGCCCGTGAGGGTGAGCGATGTCGCGCCGACCGGCGCGGTGGCCGGAAGCTTCACCGAGACGGACGCCGTGCCGTAATCGTCGTACACGGCCGTGCCGATCGTGTTGTCGAGCGGGAAGGTTCCGAGCGTCGTCCCGCCGAGCGAGACGGCGACCGCGGAGTCCTTGACGTCGGCCGCGGTCGACATCGTCCACGACTTGACGCCGAAGGCGACGGTGTCGCCACCGGCGTACGACGCCGGCGCACCGGCGGGGAACGTCACCTCGACGGCACGCTGGGCGTAGTCGACGGCCAGCGGAGCGCTCGCGGCGAACTCGTCCATGTAGTCGACCATCGCAGTGAGGTCGATTTTGCCGGTGTCGCGCTTGTCGGCGCCGTTGGCCAGCTCGCGGAAGTTGTCGCCCCCCGTCGAGAGGAAGGAGTTGACCGTCACGGAGTACGTCTTCGCGGGGTCGATCGGCTCCCCGTTCAGCCACATGCCCGTGATCGTGCCCTTGGGGGCCTGATAGGTCAGACCCTCCTCGTTCACGGTGGTCGTGGTGGGGTTGTCGCGCTGAGTCTCGGTGACCGTCTGCTGCGTGTAGGTGTACGTGAAGCCGTCCGAGACTCCGAGACGCAGGAAGGGACGCGTGGGCAGTGCGTTGTACGCATCGCGCTGCCACTGCTGCTCGAGCACCGTCTTGATCTGCGCGCCCGTGAGCTGCAGGTTCACCAGCGTGTTCGCGAACGACTGCACCGCCGCAGCCTGACGATACGTCAGCGTGCGGGGGTACGAGCCGTCACCGGGGTTGGTTCCGACCATGTCCGCGCGAAGACCGCCGGGGTTCATGAAGGCGATCTGCGCCGCGCCCGACTCGGGCTGCTCGGTCGCCCAGCGCTGGACCTCCGCGACGAGGTTGCCGAGCGTCGACTCGCCGCCGCGGTTCTCGTTGGGAGCGCCGGTCTGCGGGTTGACGCTGCTCAGCTGCGCACGATTGAAGGCGTTGGCCAGCTGACCGAGAGGCTCGGCACCCAGCACATCGGCCTGCTGCTTCGCCGCGTCGACGATCGACGTCACCGCCGGGTCGGCCGGATACGTGCTGCCCGTGAGGGCGAGGATCGACTGCGTCTTGGCGGCGACCTCGCCGTCCGTCACGGTGAAGGTCAGACGGTTGAGATTGGTGCCGTACTGCCCGGCCGAGACGACGGGGCGGTTCTTCACGGCCTTGTCCGCCCACGCGGCGACGGGGAACTCGCAGTTGTAGGCGAGGTGCGTGTGACCCGAGACGATCGCGTCGACATCGGGCGAGACGTTGTTCACGATGTTCGCCCACGCGCCGGCGCCCTGGTTCATGGTCGCGCAGTTCGTCGACGGAGCGCCCTCGTGGACGAGCATGACGATGACGTCGGCGCCCGCGGTGACGAGGTTGGCGGCCTCGGTGTTCACCGATTCGACGATCGAGGTGACCTGGATGTCGGCGATGCCACCGGGGCTCACGAGCGCCGGCAGCTCCTCCGTCACGGCTCCGACGAATCCGATCTCGACGCCGCCGCGCTCTTCGATCCAGGTGGCGGGGACGGCGGGATCGCCGGTCGCGCGCACCTTCAGGTTCGCGGCGATGTACTGCCACTCGGCCCCTCCGTAGGGGTTGCTCGCGCTCTCGGGAGCCATCACGCGGTTCAGGAGATCGTCGTACCCCTGGTCGAGCTCGTGGTTTCCGACCGCCGACACGTCGAGTCCGGCCTCGTTCAGGGCGTCGATCGTCGGCTTGTCGCTCGCGATGAACGACTCGAACGTCGAGGCGCCGATGAGGTCGCCGGCTGCCGCGAACACCGTGTTGGGGTTCTGCGCGCGCAGCTGCTTGACCGCGCCCGACAGCACAGCCGCGCCGGCGGCGTTGGTGCCGTCGGCCAGGATGCGTCCGTGGAAGTCGTTCGTCGCGAGGATCTGCACCTCGGTCGTGGCCGCGTGTGCGGCCGGGACGACGAGGGCGCTCACCCCCAGCGCTGCCGCGGTGGCGGCTGCCAGGGCGACGATTCGCCGGCGAGTGGGAGCGTGGTCGGGGTGTGACCGAGGTCGCATGGAGGATCCTCCGGGTTCGGGCCGATGAGAACGGACCGCGGCGACGACGCCGCGACCCACGCCGAGCCTATGTTTTCGCTGGGACTCTGCCAACGATCATGAGAGGGAGTTCATACAACGGCAACGAAAACGAGATCTGGCGGCGATCTGGTGTTGCCGTCACGCTCGACCGGCGAAGCGGACCAGAGCGTCGCGCAGCCGGCCCACCTCGTCCGCGTCCATCCCCGTGCGCCGCATGATCTGCGCGGGAACGTCGAGCGCGCGAGACCTCAGGTCGCGGCCCTCGCCCGTCAGCTCGATGTCGAGCACGCGCTCGTCGTCGACGCGCCTGCGTCGTGAGACGCGCCCCTGCGACTCGAGGCGCTTGACGATCGGCGACAGCGTCGCCGGCTCCATCGCGAGTTCGTCCGCGAGTTCGCCGAGCGACCGTGGCGAGTCCTCCCACAGGGCGAGCATCACGAGGTACTGCGGATGAGTGAGCCCCAGCGGTTCGAGCACCGGGCGGTACACCGAGACGATGTTGCGGGCGGCGGTCACGACGGCGAAGCACAGCTGATTCTCGAGGCGGAGCAGATCGTCGTCAGTCACGCGGATATCTTATCTGCCCTATTCGTTAGTACACTAAGCATTATGACTCCGAGGGATGCCGCGCCCCGTCGTCCGCTCCGCGACCGGGTTCGCGAAGCCGGCGGCTGGTACGCCTGGGTGAACGCCACACTCATCCGAGCGGCAGGACCCGCCGCCGTCGGTCCCTACGAGACGACTCCCCCGCCGTCGGCCGAGGAGCGCGCGGAGCGAGCATGCCCGCTCTGCGGCGAGGTCATGAGCCTGCACACGTTCGACCGCTCGGGCCCGAAGCCTCTCATGCACTGCCCCTGAGGCAGCACGAGCGGGATCAAGCGTGCCCGGCGCGCTCCATGGCCCGGAGTTCC
The DNA here is from genome assembly GCA_040509015.1 of Microbacterium sp. Taxonomy (GTDB): domain Bacteria; phylum Actinomycetota; class Actinomycetes; order Actinomycetales; family Microbacteriaceae; genus Microbacterium. The sequence goes on along the minus strand of JBEVLS010000214.1, from coordinate 10,256 downwards.
TTCTTGAGGTCCTGCACTTCGTCGCGCAGCCGGCCGGCCAGCTCGAACTTGAGCTCACCGGCGGCGGCCAGCATCTGCGTCGTGAGATCGGAGATCGTCGCCTCGAGCTGCTCGGCGCCCTCGGCCGCGATGCCCTCGCGCCGGAGCTGCGGGGTCGGAGACTTGCCCTTGCCCGACTTGAGCTTCGCGGAGTCCTTGCGCGACAGCAGGGCGTTCGTGTCGGACGCCTCTCGGGCGAGCACCTCGGTGATGTCGGCGATGCGCTTGCGCAGGGGCTGGGGATCGATGCCGTGCTCGGTGTTGTAGGCGATCTGCTTGTCACGTCGGCGATCGGTCTCTTCGATCGCGTTGCGCATCGAGTCGGTGATCGTGTCGGCGTACATGTGCACCTCGCCCGAGACGTTGCGGGCGGCGCGACCGATCGTCTGGATCAGGGACGTGCCGCTGCGGAGGAAGCCCTCTTTGTCGGCGTCGAGGATCGACACGAGCGACACCTCGGGCAGATCGAGGCCCTCGCGCAGCAGGTTGATGCCGACCAGCACGTCGTAGACGCCCGCGCGCAGCTCGCTCAAGAGCTCGACCCGTCGGAGCGTGTCGACGTCGGAGTGGAGGTAGCGCACGCGCACGCCGTGCTCGCCGAGGAAGTCGGTGAGCTCTTCGGACATCTTCTTGGTCAGCGTCGTCACCAGGACGCGCTCGTCGCGAGCCGCGCGGATGCGAATCTCTTCCAGCAGATCGTCGATCTGCCCCTTCGACGGCTTGACGATGATCTGCGGGTCGATGAGACCGGTGGGGCGGATGATCTGCTCGACGACCCCGTCGGCGATGCCCATCTCGTAGCGGCCCGGAGTCGCCGACAGGTAGACCGTCTGACCGACGCGATCCTTGAACTCGTCCCACCGGAGCGGGCGGTTGTCGAGGGCGCTGGGAAGACGGAACCCGTGCTCGACGAGCGTGCGCTTGCGTGAGGCGTCCCCCTCGTACATCGCGCCGATCTGCGGCACGGCGACATGCGACTCGTCGATGACCATGAGGAAGTCATCGGGGAAGAAGTCGAGCAGCGTGTGGGGCGGGTCGCCCGGCAGCCTGCCGTCGAGGTGTCGCGAGTAGTTCTCGATGCCCGAGCAGAACCCGAGCTGCTGCAGCATCTCGAGATCGAATGTCGTGCGCATGCGCAGGCGCTGCGCCTCGAGGAGCTTGTTCTGGGATTCGAGTTCCTTCAGCCGCTCTTCGAGCTCGTGCTCGATCGTCCCGATCGCGCGCTGCACCGTCTCGGTGCCCGCCGCGTAGTGGGTCGCAGGGAAGATGGGCACCGACTCGAGCCTCTGCACGACATCGCCGGTGAGGGGATGCAGCATGTAGAGCCCCTCGATCTCGTCGCCGAACATCTCGATGCGGATCGCGTACTCCTCGTACACCGGGATGATCTCGATGGTGTCGCCGCGCACGCGGAAGTTGCCCCTCGAGAAGTCGACGTCGTTGCGGTTGTACTGCATCGCGATGAACTTGCGGATGAGGGCGTCGCGGTCGTAGCGCTCGCCCACCTGGAGCGCGACCATCGCCCGCAGGTACTCCTCGGGCGAGCCGAGGCCGTAGATGCACGACACGGTCGACACGACGATGACGTCGCGGCGGCTGAGCAGGGAGTTGGTGGTGGAGTGCCGGAGTCGTTCGACCTCGGCGTTGATGGAGGAGTCCTTCTCGATGAAGGTGTCCGTCTGCGGGACGTAGGCCTCGGGCTGGTAGTAGTCGTAGTAGCTGACGAAGTACTCGACCGCGTTGTTGGGCATGAGCTCGCGGAACTCGTTCGCGAGCTGTGCCGCCAGCGTCTTGTTGTGGGCCAGCACCAGCGTCGGACGCTGGACCGCCTCGATGAGCCAGGCGGTGGTCGCCGACTTGCCCGTGCCGGTCGCGCCCAGCAGCACCACGTCGGTCTCGCCCGCGGTCACGCGCGCGGCGAGCTCGGCGATCGCCTGGGGCTGGTCGCCGGATGGGGTGTATTCGCTCACGACCTCGAAGGGCCGCACGGAACGTGTCGTCTGCACCTGTCCAGCGTAGGCGGGACCACCGACACGAGGGCCGTCGATCCTTTTCCCCCCGCCGTCAGCCCCCGAAGCCGCCGCCGTCGAATCCCCCGCCGAATCCCCCACCGTCGAACCCGCCGCCGCCGTCGAAGAAGCCGCCGCCGGAACCGTCGACGACTCCGCCTCCGCCCGCATCCCAGCCGGATCCGACGGGGTCGAAGGTCGCCCCGACCCAGCCCGGCTCGGCGTCCAGGTGCAGCGAGCCCGCTCCGTGGGTGAAGTACATCGCGACAGCGGTGGAGGCGAGCACCTGATTCGCCATCAGCGCCATCACCCCCGTCTGCATCATCACCGATCGGGGATCCACGTCGTCGCGGAGGTCGCGGTCGGCCAGCGCCGTGGTGGTCGCGGCGCTCCCGGCGTCCGAACCGTCGGCCCGGCGCTGCGAGCGGTGCTCCTCGGCGCGGCGGAGCAGTCGCGCGAGCGCCGTCGGATCGTCGGTGGCCGATGCGCGCTCGCTCTCGCTCATGAACGGACGCAGCTGCTCGAAGAGCTCGCGCCGGCGGGCCGCGGGCAGGTCGGCGAACGCGGTGGCGTGCGCGCTTTCGATGACCGACGCGGGAAGCGTGTGGAGGAGGTAGACGTAGCGCGCGATGCGCTCTTCGTCGGTCGCGGCGGCGAACGGCTTCCGGCGTCGCCTGCGGAATCGGTCCAGAACGCTCATGGGGCACCTCCTGACGGTGGGCGAAAGGTTACGCCGAGCACGGCGCACGCGGTAGTCCGACCCGCGATCAGGCTCCCGCCCGCCGGGCGACGTGCTCGGGCAGGCGATCCCAGAGCTCGTCGACCTGGCGACGCGTCTCGTCGAGGTCGGCGTCCGTGCGGATCACGACGTCGGCGATCGCGAGCCGGGCGTCGTCGGAGACCTGCGACGCCAGGCGCGCGGCGGCGTCCTCCTCGGTCATGCCGCGGAGCTCCACGAGACGGCGCAGCCGCGTGGCCGCCGGGGCGTGGGCGACCACGACGAGGTCCCACGGGTCGTCCGCGCGCGCCTCGGCCAGCAGCGGCACGTCGTAGACGACCACGGCATCCGGATCGGCGCCGAGCGCCGCGGCGAATCGAGCGGCGGACTCGCGCCGCACCGCGGGATGCACGATCGCGTTGAGGCGCGCGACCGCGTCCGGATCGCCGAACACGCGCGCGCCGAGCGCGGGGCGGTCGAGCGAGCCGTCGGCGCCGACCACGTCGGATCCGAAGGCGGCGGCGATCTCGTCGAGCACGGGCGAGCCGGGCTGCTGCACCTCGCGCACGATGGCGTCGGCATCCACGACGACGGCTCCGTGCGTCGCGAGACGAGCGGCGATGGTCGATTTGCCCGAGGCGATGCCTCCGGTCAGGGCGATGAGCGGCACGGTTCGAGCATGCCACGCACGCGCGACGGGCGAATCATGTGCATTCGACTGCATGGATTCCTCAGCTTTGCCTCAGGGGGACGATCCGAAGCCCGCGCTGAGCCCCGGCCAAGTCCGCCCTGAGGCGGCGCCCATAGCGTCACTCCTGTTGCGAGATACGGGGATCACCGGCTTGGGGCCGATCACACCGCGCGACACCCACACGTTCTGGAAAGGTCCGTCATGTCCGACATCACCACTCAGCCCGCCACCCGCCGCGACAGCCGCAAGAAGAACAAGCGCCGCCCGATCGTCGCGTTCGCGCTCGCCACCCTCGCCGTCGGCGGCGTCGGCGCCGCGCTCACGAGCGCAGCCTGGACCGACAACGTCTTCTTCTCAGCGCAGGCCGACGCCGCCACGTTCGACCTCCAGGGTTCGCTCGACGGCAAGACCTGGCAGCAGTCCGACGACAAGAAGGCGATCCAGCTCGTCGTGCCCGCCACGACCTTCGCGAAGCTCCTTCCCGGCCAGTCGCGCACCGTGACGCTGTACGTGAAGAACTACGGCAACGTCAACGCCGCGCTCACGTCGTCCACCGAGTGGGCCGCGGGCACGACGTTCGCGACCGCGCCGACGGCGGGCGTCTCCGACCTCGTCACGTCGCTCACGCCGGCCGGCACGACCGGTGACACCGACGCCTTCACGCTCACCGTCACCGCTCCCGCCAACTGGGACGTCGTCAACAAGGGCAAGACCGGCACCGTCGTCGTGACGGTCTCGGGCGAAGCCACCTCCTGATCCGCTTCGACACCGACCGCCCCCGAGACCCGAGGAGAACTCCCGTGCAGACGCTTCGCCGTATCGCCATGGTCGCGCTGTGGGCTCTCGCCGCGGTCGGTGTCGCCTGCGGTCTGGTCTGGGGGGCCACCACCGCCGGGCTGATCAAGCCGCTCGTCGTGATCTCGGGATCGATGGAGCCCGGCATCATGACGGGCGACCTGCTCGTCGCGACCAAGGCGTCCGCCGCCGATCTGGGGGTCGGCGACGTGGTGAGCCTGCCCAGCGAGCTCACCGACAAGCTCGTGACGCACCGCATCGTCGCGATCGAAGCCGACGGCGACGGCTTCCTGGTCACGATGAAGGGCGACAACAACGAGTTCGAGGATGCCCTGGACTACCACGTCGCCGGTGAGGTGTGGATGCCGCAGGTGCAGATCCCCGGTGCCGGCACCGTCATCTCGCGCGTGACCACCCCCGCGGTGGCCGTGCCGCTGATGATCGGCCTCGTCGCCCTCCTGGGGCTGACCTGGCTGATCCCCGCTCCGCTCTCCCGCCCGACCCGAGCGCAGCGCGTGGGGACGCCTGCCGCCCAGGTCTCGCGGTGAAGCGGCTCGCGGTGATCGTGACCGCCGCCGTCCTGGGGGGTGCGGCTGGGGCCGCGTCCGTGACGGCGGCGGTTGCGGTGCCGGTGCCGCTCGCGGCGGACTTCGGAGTCCTTCTGCCCGGAGCCGACGCGTCGGCATCCGTGGATGTCGTCGTGCCGACGGATGCCGTCGTCGCCCAGGCGGAGTGGCTCGAGCTCAGCGGTCCCGGCAGCTGGAACGCGAGCCTGTGCGCCGCAGCATCGTGCACGGCCCTGGACGAGCTTCCGGGAACGGAGGTGCCCGCGGGCTCGTACCGCGTCGTGATCGACGTGTCGATGCCGACGGACGCGGCCGCCGCCTCGACCTCCGCCCAGGGGCGCATCGCGCTCGTGCAGCAGACCACGCTCCCCCTCACCGACGGCGAGCTGGCGATCACGGGGGCCGCGGCGCCCTGGATCGCCTCGATCGTCGGTGCCACCGCACTCGCGGCCGGCGCCGCGCTCCTTCTCCGTCGCAGGGGCCGCGACGAGGAGTCCGCGTCGTGAGCGCGTCGGCTCTCCCCCGTCGGCTGTCGTCGCGGATCCTGCAGACCGTCGCCGCCCTCGTCCTGGTCACAGGTCTCGGCGCCGCCGCGGCATCCGTCGCTCCGACGCAGAGCGCCTGGACCGACCCCACGTCCGCGACCGCCGCTGTCAGCGCCGGCGAATGGTCCGCTCCGCAGTCGTACGGGTGCGTGGCGATGAACGCCAACGGCACCGTCAAGCAGGGCGGCACCTGCACGGTCACGAGTCTCGTCTTCGACCAATACGGGTCCGACGCACTGCACTACCGCAACTACTACGTCGGGGTCGAGTCCAACGCCGGCACCGGCTACGTGCAGCTGACCCTCGACCTCTCGGCCGCCTCGGTGCGCTGGAACACCGGCACCGGCACCTGGAAGTGGGGCAACGCCGCCACCACCGGCGGCGAGTTCTCGCCCACGTCGTCGTGCGCGTCCCTGCCCACGATGACCGCGAACACGCCGACGATGTGGATATCGTCGCGCAGCTTCTACTTCCAGGTCGTCGACAACCGCTCCGCCGTCTGGTCGGGCTCGGTGACCTGCTCGTGACGGGCAGACGACCGGGGCGGGCGTTCCGCGAGGTCTTCTGGGATATCATCACGGAAGTCCCGGAGCCGGCGCATTCCGCCCGGTCCACGAGCGGAAGGATGTGTCTCGAGGTGAATCGCGTCGCCGTCGTGATCGAGGACGAAGCCGACATCCGGCAGCTGCTCAGTGACGTCCTCGCGTCAGCCGGCTTCGAGGTGCACGCCGCGGGATCGGGCATCGAGGGCATCGAACTCGTCCGCGAGCACCGTCCCGTCGTGACGACCCTCGACGTCAGCATGCCCGGCATCGACGGCTTCGAGACCGCCAAGCGCATCCGCGCCATCAGCAGCACCTACATCGTCATGCTCACCGCGCGCAGCGAAGAGATCGACGCCCTGCAGGGGCTCGAGGCCGGCGCCGACGACTACGTCACCAAGCCCTTCCGCCCCCGCGAGCTCCGCGCGCGCATCGAGGCGATGCTGCGCCGGCCGCGCCTGCACAGCGACGCGCCGGCCGAGGCGACAGCCGCAGCCCCCGTGGCGACGACCGCGGCGGCATCCGTCGACAGCGTCCCGGACGACGGCTCATGGCTCTCCCATCGCGGGCTCCGTCTGCACCCCGCCATGCGCATCGCCTCGCGCGACGGCACCGAGCTCGACCTCACGCGCAGCGAGTTCGAGATCCTGGCCGATCTTCTCGGCGCGGGCGGACGCGTCGTGGGCAAGTCCGAGCTCGCCCTCATGCTGCGCGGCGATCACTACGGCAGCGACTTCGTCAGCGACGCCGACGCGCGGGCGATCGAGGTCCACATGGCGAACTTGCGGCGCAAGCTCGGCGAGACCCCGACCCAGCCGCGCTGGATCGAGACCGTCCGCGGTGTCGGCTACCGGCTCACGCGCTGATCACTGACGGCGGGCGAGGACGACCGACGCCTCGTTGCTCGCCGCGGCATCCCGTGCGGCGGTGCGGGCGGCCCGCATCAGCGCCGTCGGCTCGTACCCCACCGAGCTGCTGAGCGCCACGCCGACGCCGACGACCGGGAGCACGACCCCGACCACGCCCGAGAGCTCGTCGAAGAGTCCCCGGCGGATCCGCATCGCCGTTCGCCTGGCCTCGGCCGGGTTGTCGGGCTGGATCCCGATCAGGAGCCCCGTCGGACCGTCCTGGCCGACGAACGAACTCGTCGGCGCGAACCGACGCACCACCGCTCGGAACGCGGACGAGACGCTGGCGGCCGCTTCGCTGCCGAACGCCGTGGCGATCGCAGGGAGGTCGTCGATGCGCAGCGAGATGACACCGACGGTGTCGCCGCGCCGACGCGCGCGCACGCTCTGGTCCAGGAGCACGTGGGCGAAGGTGACGTCGGGGAGCACGTCGTCCTCGCTCAGCGACAGCGAGCCCGGGTCGACCGATCCGGTCAGCCGTGCACGGCCGGCCAGCAGCACCGACGTGACGACGACCGCGACGATCGAGAGCGTGATGGTCAGGAAGCTGGACGGCACGGTGTCGAACCACACCAGGAAGACGGCGCCGTCGGGTCCTTCGATGAAGAACACGATCGTCCGGGCCACGAAGAACGCCGACTGGAGACCGAGCACGAAGGCCAGCCCCCACGCGTTCCGATCGGCGCCCATGTCGCCGCGCAGGCACTCTGCCGAGCCCAGGGCGGCGAACACGAGGATGCAGACGAACATGACGGGCGCCCCGGCCCAGTCGCCGCCGTCGGGTCCGAAGACGAGCACGGCCACGATCGTCACGACGACGGCGGCGGCGACGGCGATGCTGGGGATCCTCATGGCGCGGTCGTTGAAGCGGCGGCATCCGAGCCACATGCACCCCGTGCTCGCGGTGAATGCGCCGTTGCCCGCGGCGACCGCCCACCACGCCTCGGGGGCTGCCGCCCACACGAGGTACGAGATCACGGTGAGAAGGCCCGCCAGGAACGCCAGCGCCCACACGCGGCCGACGCCCTCGTCCTTGCGCGCCAGCATCCCGAGGATGAAGACGACGCTGGTCACGATGACCACGAGTGCGGTCAGCAGACTCACCGTGAACAGATCGAGGGTCATTCGGGTCCTCCCCCTTCATCGTCGTGCGTGCCGCCCAGGGGCAGGCGCACCACGAACGTCGAGCCGACGCCGAGCTCGCTCTGGACGGTGATCTCTCCACCGTGGGAGCGCACGATCTCACGGCTGATCGACAGCCCGAGCCCGCTGCCGTGCGTCGACGTCTTGCGCACGGCGTCCGCGCGGAAGAACCGATGGAACAGCTGCGGCAGCTCGGCCTGCGAGATCCCCGTCCCGGTGTCGCGGACGACGATCCAGGCGTGGTAGGCATCGGCGGTCGCGCCGACGTCGATGGTCCCTCCGTCGCGGTTGTACTTGACCGCGTTCGAGAGCAGATTGTCGAGCACCTGCCGCAGCCGCGACGCGTCGACGTCGGCGGTGACGTCCTCGACGCCGGAGGTGTCGATACGGATGCCGCGCTCGGCGGCGCGCGGCGTCTGCAGTTCGACCGCCGCGGCGATGAGGGCGGCGATCTCGGTCGGCTCCGTGCGGATCCGCAGCGCCACGCTCGAGCGCCCCGATCCGGAGGCGGCGAGGATGTCGGCGATGATCGTGAGCAGACGGTTCGCGTTGCGTTCGGCGACTTCGAGCCCGCGCCGGGCCGAGGGCGAGAGGTCTTCGTCGAGGACGAGCTCGAGGTAGCCCACGATCGAGGTCAGGGGTGTCCGCAGCTCGTGCGAGACGGATGCGACGAGATCCTCCCTCGCCCGGATCGCACTGAGCTCGTTCGTGATGTCACGCGAGATCAGCACGAGCCCCGCCGGCGTGCCGTCGTCGTTGTGGACGCGGCGGGCAGACATGTTCAACGCCCGGCGGTCGTCGCCCGGCTCACCGAACCACACGACCTCGTCGTCGAACGTCTCACCGCGAAGGGCTCGGGCCAACGGCTGGTCGCGCGCGGCGAGGGGGGTGATGCCGTCGATGCTGAATGCCGGCAGCACCACCGCGGGGGCCTGGGGGTCGCCGATGTCGCGGACGCTCTGCAGACGCCCGTGCGCCTCGTTGGTCACCGCGATGCGTCCGTTCGCCGCCACGCGGATGATGCCGAAGTCGACGGCGTCGAGCACCTCGGTCGCGGTCTCCTCCTGCTGTCGGGCTCGCGCGAGCGCCTGCCCGAGCATGATCGTCTGATCATCGAGCAGGCGGCGCTGCACGCGCGCTCGGCGCGCGGTGAGGTAGCTCGTCGTGGAGAGCGCCACGACGGCTATCGGCAGCAGGAGGGTCGTCACCGAGATCTCCGTGCCGGGCAGGAGCGTCTGCAGGGCGTAGATCACGCACACCGACACGGTGCCGAGGATCAGGCCGGGCATCGCGAAGCTCGCAGCGAGCCACATCGCGGGGAAGATCCACAGCAGACTGAAGCCCGACGTCGAGCTCGCCGATCGCATGATCGTGATGGCGACGATGTCGACGAGCGGGATGATCGCGCTCGCCCAGGCCGGGATCCGGTTCCACGGCACGACGATCGCCGCCGCCGTGGCGACGAAGATGATGATGACCCCGCCGAAGAAGAGCCCCCGATCGCCCCAGAACGTGCCCAGGAAGCTGGCGACGGCGATGACGAGCACCACACCGCCGAGCAGAAGCTGGTTCAGAACGGTCGTGCGACCCCGGGTGCGCCCCTCGAAGAGGGAATCCCCGCGCTGCCGCAGTGGGACGCGCGCGGGAGAGGCCATGCACAGACGCTATCGCGGACCGGGCCGATGAGCCGCGCAGCGCGACGGATCAGCCGCGCAGCGCGAGCACTTCGCTCCGCCAGCGCGCATGTCTGTCCCACGGATCGCCGCCGGCCGCGATCGCGTCGATGTGCGCCGCGAGCTCGGGCGAGAACGAGAACCACTCGGTGCGCTCGAGGCGGTCGCGCGCGAACTGCTCGTGCCGGTGGCGTTCGAGATGCCGATCACCGCGCTCGAAGGCGAGTACCTCGTCGTGCCGGATGGCCGCCAGACGCTGCCGGGGCTGCGCGCTCGTGCCGATCTTGATCCGGTCGGCGTACCGCAGGTAGTAGACGACATCGACGCGTGGAGCGGGGAGCTCGGCGTCGACCAGCTCGCCGTGCCGCCACTCGCACACGGCGCAGAGCCAGCCGCTGGGCCAGCGCACCCCGAGGCGCGATCCGCACGCGCGGCACGGCGACGGGAGCACGTCGGTCACGCCGAACTCGCGCTGAGACCAGTCGCCCGCCACCGCCAGATGATGCTCGCACAGCGGGATCGGCGCGTCGCGGGGAGGGGCGGAGCGGCATCCGTCGACGAGGCATTCAAGACCGGGCACCCCCGCAACGTACCGGTGGCCTCGGACACCGGGTACGCGAAAGGGCC
>JBEVLS010000213.1:0-8197 GCA_040509015.1 Microbacterium sp. | reverse complement strand
GGCCGAAATCGGCGTGCAAGACCGCACCCTCGTCGAGCAGCTCGAGCAGGGCCCGCAGATCGCCTTCGCGCGCCGCGGTCAGCCAGGCCTCCACGACGCGTCGTGACGGCGAGCGCGACGGCTCCGGGGCGGCGTGGAGACGGCGGCGGGCCCGCGACACGAGCTGGCGCGTGGCCGCGGGCGATTTCTGCACGACCTCGGCGATCTCATCGAACGGCTGGCCGAACACGTCGTGCAGCACGAAGGCGATCCGCTCGACCGGACCGAGGGTGTCGAGCACGACCATGAGGGCCACGTTGACGCGGTCGGCCGCCTCGACGGCCTCTGCGGGGTCCCTGCCGGTCGACACGGGCTCATCGCGCCAGGGCTCCACGTGCCAGGAGCGCTCGCGGGTGCGTCTCGGGGCGCGGATCATGTCGAGACTCACCCGTGAGACCACCGTGGTGAGCCACGCGTCGAGGTTGTCCACCCGGTCGACGTCGACGCGTCCGAGCCGCAGCCAGGTCTCCTGCACGGCGTCCTCGGCGTCGGCGTCGGAACCCAGCAGACGTCGGGCGATCGCGCGCAGCCTCGGTCTCGCCGTCTCGAAACGGCGTGCCAGTGCACTCGGCTCCGTCATGTCACATCTTCCGCTCGTCGCTCGTCACCCTCTCGACGAACGCATCGACCGGTGTGTGACACGAAGGGACGACCACATGACCGAGACCATCCTGGTGACCGGCGGAACCGGCGACATCGGGCGCCGGGTGGTGCCGCTGCTGCAGGCTGCCGGATGCCATGTGCGCGTGCTGACTCGTCGCGGGGGCGTCGACTCCCCCGGCGTCCACCACGTCGTCGGCGATACGCGCCGGGGTCGAGGGATCGACGCTGCGATGGAGGGCGTCTCCGTCGTGCTCCACCTCGCCGGCGGGGCGAAGGGCGACGATGCGGCGGCGGGTCATGTCGTCTCCGCGGCGGCGAGCGCGGGCGTGAGGCACGTCGTGCTCATCTCGGTGATCGGGGCGGGCTCCGTGCCCGTGGGCTATCTGCGGATGAAGGCCGCCGCCGAGCGCACGGTCGCCGAGGCCGGCATCCCGTACACGATCCTCCGCGTCGCGCAGCTGCACAGTCTGCTGCTCCCGATCGTCGAGAAGATGTGCCGGATGCCGCTGGTCGTCGCCCCTCGGGGAGTGCGCCTGGAACCGGTGGACGGCGATGTCGTCGCCGCCCGGCTCGCCGAACTCGCGCTCGCCGCGCCGAGAGGACGCGTGCCCGACCTCGCCGGCCCCGAGGTGCTCGGTTTCGACGAGCTCGTACGCGAAGTGCTCGACGTCGCGGGTCGTCGGCGCAGGATCGTGAGCCTTCCGCTGCCTGGCGCCGTCGGAAGGGCGTATCGCGCCGGAGCGAATCTCGCCACCGCGGACTTCGAGCGGCGTGGATCGACGTGGCGGGCGGCGGCGCTCGCCTCGGTCCTCGACGCACCGGTCCGCGACCCCCGCTGACGCGATCACTCAGCGGCGCATGACATGGCCGACGGGCAGCGCGTCACGGCTGGCCGATATCTCGTCGGCGCCGCCGGGCTCGGCGCTGCCCGTGCCGGATGCGCTCGCGTGTCGGGGTGCGGGGCGCTCTCCGTCCTCGATGAGGTGGAGCTGCGTGCCGTCGCAGTCGATGAGGAAGCCCGCGCGCTGCCCCCACTCCTGGAGCGCGATCGGCACGAGTCGTGGAATGCCGGTCGTCCGCTCCGGCACTCCCGACGCGCGGATCGCGGCGTGGAGCGCGTCGAGGTCGTCGACGCGGATGCTGCACATCGTCCAGCTGGAGTAGGGATCGAGTTCGGGCGCGAGATAGAACTCCAGCACGATCCCGCCGCGTCGCAGGATCAGCCACCCGCCGTCGCGGTACGAGATGCCGAATCCGAACCCGCGATAGAACGCGATCGTCGTGTCGAAATCCCGCGACGGGAGATTCGGGACGGCTCGGTCGACCATGCTTCGAACCTACGACGCGTCGGCGACGGACGGAAGGTCTCGTCGACGTGCCGGCGATCAGTCCACCTGCGGATACCGCTCGTCACGGCGATAGTCGGCGATCCGCGCGGAGAGCGCCTGGGCCACCTGGTCGGGGGCGTCGTCTCCGACCAGCAGCCGGAGGCGCCCGTCAGGAGCATCGACGTAGGCGAGGATCGCGGCCGCCGCGGCTTGCGGAGCGAGGCCTCCGCCCGTTCCATCCGCCGGCCACGGGATGTCGGGCGTGCCGAACACGGAGCTGCGGAGCCCGTCATAGGCGGGCAGGGGCGCCGCGAACCTCATGCTGGTCGTGCCCCACCCCGTGTCGATCGCTCCGCACTCCACGATCGTGACCCGCACGCCGGACGACGCGGCTTCGACGGCGAGCGCAGCGCTGAAGCCTTCGAGGCCCCACTTGGCGGCGTTGTAGAGGCCGAGTCCCGGCATCACTCCGACGGCGCCCGTCGTCGAGATCTGGACGATGTGGCCGGTGCCCTGCGGCCGGAAGTGCGCCATCGCAGCCTGCGACAGCCACAGCGCGCCGAGCAGGTCTGTGTCGAGGATCTCGCGCGCCTCGTCTTCGTCGACCTCCTCGATCATTCCGACCAGTCCATATCCCGCGTTGTTGACGAGCACATCGAGCCGACCCGTCGCTTCCACGGCATTCGCCACCGCTTCCCGGACTCTCGCCCGGTCGCGGACGTCGAGCAGCACGGCGATGATCCGCTCGTGCGCCGGGGCGGCACGGAGGTCGCGGACGCCTGCCACCACGACATCGCCGGCCTCCGCCGCCGCCAGCGCGAGCGCCCGCCCGAGACCGCGGCCGGCGCCCGTGATGAGCCATGTGCGCTGCTGCGCATCGTCGGTCTGGCCGGGGGCCCCTTCGGCGTGGCGCAGCGCATCGCGCGCAGCGCCCAACTCGTCGGCCCCGCCCGGCTCGTCGGTCGCGTCTCGATGAGTCGTGCCTCGATGCGTCATGTCGCGAATCTACTCGTCGGCATCCGGACGGAGCGGCTCAGAAGGGAGGCTCGGCGTCGTCGTGCGCGGGTGTGAAGACGGGCACGCGTCGTTCGGGGCGCACGGTGTAGCGGCGCCCGGTGGGCGACGTCCATTCGATCGCCCCGCCGGTATCGGGCAGTTGTCTGACCGTCCAATCCCCGTGGTGTTTGACGGTGTGGTGGCCTTGACAGAACGGGGTGTGGTTGGCCAGCGATGTGGGTCCGCCGTCGGACCATGCGACGTTGTGGTCGATCTGACACCGGGCGGCGGGGACGCCGCATCCGGGCGCCATGCACCGATCCGCGCGCCATTTCACGAGCCGGGCGAGCGATGCAGGCGGCCGATAGGTGTCGCGGCCGACGGAGAGGATCATGCCGGTCTCGGGGTGGGTGAGGACCCTCATCCAGTCACCGGAGCCTCCGCACAGTTCACGGGCCGTCGCGTGCGGGATCGGTCCGACCCCCTCGACCACCGGCGGCTCGCAGCCCGCGGGTGCTCCGCCTTCCTCGTGAAGGAGAGCGAGGACGGGGACGGTGACGACGACGGATGCGCGGATCCCGCGAGCCTGTTCCGGGTGCGCAGTGGTCGAGCCGTCGATGAGCAGGTCGCCGATAACGTCGGCGCGCACCTGGTCCAGCGAGCGGGTCTCGGCGTCCTGCGCGCGAATGAGCTTCGCGATCGAGGTGGCCCGCTCGAACACCGCTCGGGCTTCCACTGCGGGCGCGTACCAGTGCACCCAGGCCATCCCGTCGTGATCCTGCTCGACCACCACGCGGCGTCGCCGCACCGCGGCCTCGTGCCGTTCGGCGAGCGTGTCGACCCTGACCGTGTCGATCAGCTTCGCCAAGGCACGCCTGAACGACCCCACCGGCTGGTCCGCCGCGAGCTCGATCGCCTGTCGCATCACGACATCGCGGCGCTCGGGTTCGACCGCGTCGACCCCGGCGACCAGGATCTCGGCATGCCGCTGCGTGATGTCCGCCCGATGAAGCCGATCCCACACCGTCGGGTACCGGTGGACGAGCGCTTCTGCCAGCGCGAGCATCGCGCCCGCCGCGTGTTCGGTGATGCGCAGCGCGCACGCCAGCTCCAGCCGCACCGACCGATCGATGATCTCGGTGTTCGCGCGGCCACGGGCCCGCGCCTCAGCGACCGCGTCGTCCCGCATCTCGGCCACGCGAGCCAGCTGCTCTGCGGCGAACACCGACACCATCGATGCCACCTCGACCACGCGATCCACCGCGTCCGGCGGATCGAATACGGCGTCATCCCAATCCGACACCCAAGATTCGAACACCGAATCGTCGATCCCGTCAGGCTCTGCGAACATGATGGCACGATAGAACAGAGTTACGACGTTGCCATAGCGGCGACGCGCTCCCTGTGGAAAACTCATACGAGTCAGCACCTCCTGTGCGAGGGTGTAGGCACGCGGACCGAAAGGACAGCAATGCGCAGACTCGTCTACTGCATCGCGACGACCCTGGACGGCTTCATCGCCGGCCCCGACGGCGGAGACCCGTCCGGCCAGGAGTTCTTCCCCCTCACCGACGACCTCATCGGATACCTCGTCGAGAACCTGCCCGAGACGCTCCCGGGCCCCGCTCGTGCGGCCATGGGCATCGACGCGCCCGGCGTGGTCTTCGACACCGTCGTCGAGGGCAGATCGTCGTATGAGATCGGACTCGCCGCGGGGCTGACCGACGCCTACCCGCACCTGCGGCATCTCGTGTTCTCGACGACCATGACCGAGAGCCCCGACGCGAACGTCGAGCTCGTGGCGGATGCCGCGCTCGACCGCATCCGCGCGCTCAAGGCCGAGGAGGGCCTGGACATCTGGCTCGTCGGAGGCGGAACGCTCGCGCACTCCCTTCTGCCCGAGATCGACCGCCTCATTCTCAAGGTGAATCCGTCGATCATCGGTGCCGGCATCCCGCTGTTCGGTGGCCCGTTCGCACCCCACCTCTTCGAGCTCGTCGACGAGTCGCCCCTCGCCAACGGGGTGCGTGTCGTCACCTACGACCGCGCCTGACGCCTCCCCCTCAGCGAGGCGGATCGAGCGGCAGCTCGCGCGTCTCATCCCAGGGCTCGGTCCATCCGAGGCGATCGAAGATGCCGTCGAGCAGCATCCCCGTGAAGCCCCACACCAGGTGGCCGCCGCTCACGACGAATCCCGGTCCGCGCCAGGTGCGCCCTTCGCGGCGGATCACCGTGACGCCCCGGTTCGCAGGGTTCAGCAGGTCGGCGACCGGCGCACGGAAGACGGCCGACGATTCGGCCTCGTCCACGACGTGCACCGTGGACGGATGCCGCCACCACCCGAGAACGGGAGTCACGAGATGACCTGAGTAATCGAGGGGAATGCTCTCCAGCACGCCGAGCACCTCGACGCCCTCGGGGTCGAGCCCCGTCTCCTCGCGCGCCTCGCGGAGCGCGGCGCCGACGACGCCGGCGTCGCCGGGGTCCAGACGCCCTCCCGGGAACGCGACCTGGCCGGGATGGGAGCGAAGCGTGGTGGCACGAGAGAGCAGCAGAACGTCCAGATCCCGCGACACCGCCCGGTCCTGCGCTTCGTAGTCGCTCGGCAGCCCGTCGAGCACGCCGAAGAGGATGAGGACGGCGGCGGCGCGGCCTTCCGTACCGCTCGCCAGCCCGGCGGGAGCCAGGGTGGGTGTGCCGATCAGGGCCGCCAATTCGGCCCGCGCGGACGACGAGGACGGGGCGACGGGCATCACCTCAGGCTACGCGCCGAGCACCCGCATCCGGCGCGCCCGAGGGCGCGGGCGACTGCAACGGCAGACCGCGCAGGTGCTCCGAACCTGAGTGCGCGTCCAGGAAACGCACCGGAACCGTCCAGACAGGCGCGCCAGACTCGGGCCTTTGCGCCTGTCTCCGCAGCCGCTCAGCGCCGCCCGAACGGCGCAGCTTCTCGATACGAAACCGGTATATGCGTTCCATCACGTCTGTCTCCTCTGCCCGCCGCTCCCTCCGACTCGCCGGTCGCCGCGCACGCCGCCGCCCCGCGATCATCGCGACGGGACTCGTCATCGGAGTCATCACGGCGGGGGCGTTCTCGACCGCGACGCCTC
Organism: Microbacterium sp.; assembly: GCA_040509015.1. Classification (GTDB taxonomy): domain Bacteria; phylum Actinomycetota; class Actinomycetes; order Actinomycetales; family Microbacteriaceae; genus Microbacterium. Next base: position 2,121 of record JBEVLS010000213.1, on the reverse strand, counting down.
TCGCCGCGGCCGAGCCGACCGCCGTCGGCACGGAAGCAGAGGCCGTGACGCAGTTCACACTCGCGTCGTTCTCGACAGCCACCGCGCCCCGTGTCTCGGCGTCCGATGTGGAGACTGTTCCCGTCGATGTCGCCGCCTCCGACGCCGACACGACGCTCGCCGCCGCCACCGCTGTCACCGACGAGATCGCGGCATCCGGACTCGACATCGGCGTCACCGACACGTCGGTCGACACCGCCGCCCTCGAGATCGCGAGCGATCGCCTCGACGAGATCGTCGCAGAGTCCCCGCTGTTCGCCCCGCTGTACGTGGGCGACGTCGTCGCGCTCACCGCGACGGTCGACGAGCGCGTGGCCGGGCTGCGCGGCAGCCTCGACGCGGCCAAAGCGCGCAAGGCTGAAGAAGAAGCGGCCGAGAAGGCCCGCCTCGAAGCCGAGCAGGCCCGCCTCGAAGCCGAGGCCGCCGCGGCGGCGAAGGCCAGCACACGGGCACCGGCACCCGCGCCCGTCTACGCCACCGGCGGTGGCGGCACCGGCGACAACAGCCCCGCAGGCGCTCAGGCGTCGGCGCGCGCGATGCTCGGCAACTACGGCTGGGGCGACGACCAGTTCGGCTGCCTCGTGTCGCTGTGGAACAAGGAATCCGGCTGGAACTACCTGGCGCACAACTCCTCGAGCGGTGCCCACGGCATCCCGCAGGCTCTTCCCGGCAGCAAGATGGCCAGCGCCGGCGCCGACTGGCAGACCAACGCGGCGACGCAGGTCGCGTGGGGTCTCGGCTACATCGCCGGACGCTACGGCAACCCGTGCGGCGCCTGGTCGCACTCGCAGTCGGTCGGCTGGTACTAAGCCTTCCCGCCGCTAAGCCCTCCCGGTGAGGATCAGGTTCCAGTAGACCCACGGCAGCACGTGCCGGTCGAAGATCCACGACAGGCGCGCTTCGCGGTACATCGTCTTCCAGAACGGGATGGTCGGCTTGAGCGCGCCGCGATCGTCGAACTCGGCCCAGACCACCGTCGAGCGTGACACCGTGAACGGGCACACGGCGTAGCCGTCGTATCGCTGCGACGGCTGCTCGCCTCGGAGCACCGCGACCAGGTTCTTCGCCAGCACGGCGGTCTGTTTGCGCAGCGACCCACCGCACTTCGAGTTCGTGGTGGCGGCGGCATCGCCCAGCCCCCACACGTTCGGGTATCGCGGGTGCCGCAGCGTCTCGGCATCCACCTCGACGAAGCCGCCGGCGTCACCGTCGGCAGGCAGCGTCGAATCCTTCACCCACTGCGGGGCGGACTGCGGAGGGACGACGTTCAGCACGTCGTACGACAGGCGCTCCGTGCCGTCGGGGCCGCCGATCACGACCTCGCCCGCAGCGGCATCCACCTCGATCAGCTCGCTCCGCGTGCGCAGCTCGATGCCGTACGCGGCGATGTTGCGTTCGAGTTCGCCGTCGATGGCGGAGATGCCGAACGCGGTCTCGGTCGGCACGACCATCACGACGCGGATGTCGTCGAGCACTCCGACGGAGCGCCAGTAGTCGCACGCCTGATACATCGGCTTCTGCGCCGCGCCTGCGCACGACGCCGGTCCAGCCGGTTCGGTGAAGACCACGGTGCCGCTCGTCACGTCGCGCAGGAGCAGCGACGCCTTCATCGCGAGGTCGTAGCGGTAGTGCGATGCCACGCTCGGCGTCTCGAGGGCGTCCACGAGTCCCGGGATGCGGTCCCAGTCGAGCCGGATGCCGGGGCTCACGATCACGTGGTCGTAGGTGATCGTGCCCCCTCCCGCGAGCACGACGGCGTTGGCGTCGGGATCGATCGACGCGACGGCATCCTGCACCCAGCGCACGCCCTTGGGCGTGACGTCGCGCTGCGGCCGCACCGTGACGGACGCGCGGGCGGTGCCGCCTGCGACGTGCGAGAACAGGGGCTTGTAGACGTGCTGGTCGCGGGGCTCGACGAGCACGATGTCGTCGACCCCCATCCGTCGCAAGCGAGCAGCGACCGAGACGCCGCCGTTGCCTCCGCCGATCACGAGCACGCCGGCGTGGCGAGGATGGGCGTTCCGGTCGGCATCGGTCACGCGAACTCTCCTGCCGCGATCGCGTCCGCGTACTTGCGCAGAT
>JBEVLS010000212.1:0-7722 GCA_040509015.1 Microbacterium sp. | reverse complement strand
GGTTCATCATGCCGAGCGGGATGCGGATCTGGGCCGCCGCGACCGGCTCGGTGTTCATGAGGGCGCCGAGGTCGAGCGTCGTCGCTTCGAACGTGTAGCCCTTGACGATCGCCGCGATGTCATCTGCATCGAGCGGGCCGGATGCATCGTGCGCCTCGACGACGACCGGGGGTTCCGAAACGGTCTGAGCCTCGGGCGCCGCCTCGACCTCGGGCCCCTCTCCGGCGTCGGCACTCTCCCCGGTCCCTGAGCCCTCTCCGGCCCCTGAGCCCTCCCCGGTCCCTGAGCCATCTCCGGTCCCTGAGCCTTCCCCGGTCCCTGAGCCTGTCGAAGGGTCGACAGCCGCCGGTGAGGCTCCGACCTTCGCCTGCGCCGCGGCGGCTTCGGCGGCGGCGAGTGCAGCCTTGGCCTGCGCCGCTTTGAGCTGGGCTTCGGCGGCCTCGGCTTCGGCACGGAGGCGGGCGAGTTCGGCTTCTGCTGCGGCGACGGCGGCGTCCTGCTCGGTCATGCGCTCAGCCTAGCGACGGGGCTCTCCGGCGGGTCGAGAGTTCGCGGTTCAGAGGAACGGCCATGATCGCCGCGACCACGAGGGCCGTCCCCACGCCCACGAGAGCGCCGCCGAGCGTGTCGCTGAGCCAGTGGGCGTGGATATACGTGCGGCTGAACGCCATGAGCAGCACCCACGCCGCGCCGAGGATGACCACGGCCAGCCGCGGGAACAGCACCACGACGACGGTGGCGAGGGTGGCCGCCCCCGCGACGTGGCCGGAGGGGAACGATCCGTGGTCCGAGATGACGGCGATGTCTTCGGGTCGGGCGCGCCCATAGGTGCTCTTGAGCAGCTGCACGATGCCCGCTGAGACCGCCTGGGCGGTGAGGAAGTAGGCCGCCGACCACGGGCGCCGCAGCAGGAAGAGGGCGACGGTGCCGGCGATCGGCACCACCAGGACGCCGAACCACCCCCCGCCGAGGAAGTTCATGACGAGTGAGAATCCACTCAGCAGAGGCACGTACTCCGTCGCGAGCAGCGTGTTCCACCACGTGTCGAGGTCGAAGGGACCGTTCTCGCGGGCGAAGATCCACGCCCCGAGTCCGACAGAGAGCGCCACGAGCACCAGCCCCCAGATGACGAGGGGAAGGGCGCGAAGGGCACCGGCATCCGCAACCTGCTGTTCACGCACCATTCACTCATTCTCTCCCGTGATCCCGTGCGAGAGGATGGCGCCATGCCCCGCGTGCTCGATGTCGTCCGTGCCACCATCGCTCCGCTCACCCGCACCCGCGCGTTCCGGTGGGCCGGTCCGTGGCTCATGCCGTGGGCCGAGCGTGTCTTCGCGGTGCTCACGGGCGGGCGGGTGCCGCTGAGCGGACTGCTCGTGCCGTCGCTCGTGCTGCACACGACAGGAGCGAGGTCGGGCGAGCCCCGCGACGCCGCGCTCATGTACACGCCTGACGGGCACGGCCGCGCCATCGTGGCCGGTACGAACTTCGCCGGCGGGCACCATCCTGCCTGGACCGCGAATCTGCTCGCGCATCCGGATGCCGCGATCACCGTGAGAGGCAGGCGCATGGCCGTGCGCGCGACCCTCATCCCCGACGACGAACGCGACGCCGCGTGGGCGCGCATCGAGCACCAGTGGCCCGGCTATCGCGACTACGAGCGCACGTCGGGACGCACCGTGAAGCTCTTCCGCCTCCAGCCGGTCCGCGGCTGACGGACTAGGGGGCGAGGCGCTCCACGGTCTTCGGGCGCACGATCAGCCAGAGCGACAGCAGGCCGATGATCGAGCAGCCGACCATGACCGAGGCCATCGTGGTCGCGGTGATGCCGGCATCCTTCGCGATCCACCCGACCAGCGGAGAGATGATCCCCGCGACGCCGAAGTTGGTCGCCCCGACGATCGACTGCGCGGTGCCGGCCGCCTTGCCGTGGCGATCGAGCGCGAGCACCTGCACGCACGGGAATGTGAAGCCGCACGCCGTCATGAAGACGAAGAGCGGCACGACCGTGCCCCAGAGCCCGAATCCCGCCTGGTCGCACACGATGATCGCCGCCGCGGCGACCACGAGGGTCGCGGTCGAGTAGGCCATCACCCACTGCGGGCCGAAGCGCGCCGCGAGACGCGACGCGACCTGCACGCCCACGACGACACCGAGCGAGTTCGCCGCGAACAGCAGGCCGTACATCTGCGCGTCGAAGCCGTAGGTGAGCTGGAACAGGAACGACGACGCCGACAGGTACGAGAACAGGCCGCTGAAGGTCATGCCGCCGATGATCAGGACGCCGATGAACACGCGATCGCTCAGGACGCTCCGGTAGCGCTGCCACACCGTCGTGTTGCCCTTGTCGCTGCGTCGGGCCGGCGGCAGCGTCTCGGGGATGAAGAAGAGCGCGCACGCCAGCATGATCGCGCCGTAGACCGCGAGGACGACGAAGATGCCGCGCCACGGCATGACGAGCAGCAGCGCGGACCCGACGAGCGGCGCGAGGACCGGAGCGACGCCCGAGACGAGCGCGAGGCGGGAGAGCATGACCACGAGCCGCTTGCCGCCGAACAGGTCGCGCACGATGGCAGCGGCCACGACGCCGCCCGCCGCGGCTCCCGCACCCTGCAGCACGCGCGCGGCCGACAGCAGCTCGAGCGTGGGCGCGAGTGCCGCAGCGGTGCTGGCCAGCACGTGGACGGCCGTGACGCTGAGGAGCGGCACGCGGCGCCCGACCTTGTCGCTGAGCGGGCCGACGATGAGCTGGCCGAGCGCGAACCCGATCATCGTGCCGGTGAGCGTGAGCTGGATCGCGGCCGCAGTGGTGTCGAAATCGGCCTCCAGAACCGGGAACGCCGGCAGGTAGAGATCGATCGTGAACGGCCCGAGTGCGGTGAGCGCCCCGAGCAGGATGATGTACAGCACCCGCCGGCTGGTCGGGATGGAGTCGCCCGGATGCAGCATGATCGGCGCCGTGGCCGGGTTCGGGCCGAGCGTGCGGATCGCGCCGGTCGACGTCGGCGTCTTGTCGACGGGCGTGGAGGGGACGACGGGAACGGATGCGGTATCGAGCACGGACTCTTCGTTTCAGGGGGCGGCGAGGCGAGGGCGTCGACGCCGGGGTTCCCGGCTCAGGCGCGGTGGGACGTCGTGAGATCGCGACCCCGCGACCAGGCGGGCCGAACAGGATCGAATCGATTCGAGACCCATGATACCGGAATCACCGCCGCGGCCGACAGGGCGAACCGGCGAAAATCGTCCATCGATCCCATATCCCGCGCACGGCTCGCTCCCAGATCCCGCGCAGATGCACGCGCATAGGATCGAAGGGTCCCCTGCACCGCCCTGCCTACGTCCCGCAGCACACGGGCACCCGAGCCGAGATCACGAGACATGACCCCGACACCTCCGAGCCCCGAAGACAAGCGCGTGAGCGGCAACCCCGCGACGCAGTCGCAGATCAACCTCACCGTCAAGCAGCAGCGCGAGCAGAAGCGCCAGGAGAAGCTGGCCGAGTACCAGAAGCAGCTCGCCAAGCGCAAGCGCGGCAAGATCGTCTGGTGGTCGGCCGGATCGGCCGCCGCGGTCCTGGTGGTCGGCGCGATCGTGGCATCCATCGTCTTCGCCCCCGCCCCGCCCGCTTCGTACACGGCCGGCGGCTCGGGCGCGACGATCGAAGGCGTCGAGGAGTTCACGAACGAGACCACCCACGTCGAGGGCGTCGTCGACTACGAGCAGTCCCCGCCCGCCGGTGGCCCGCACAACTCGGTCTGGCTCAACTGCGGGATCTACGACGAGCCGCAGCAGAACGAGAACGCCGTCCACGCGCTCGAGCACGGTGCGGTGTGGGTCACCTACGACGCCGCCCAGGTGACCGGCGACGACCTCGCGCTCCTCAAGAGCAAGCTCCCCTCCAGCTACGTCATCCTCTCGCCGTACGAGGGCCTGGACACCCCGATCGCCTTGAGCAACTGGAACCACCAGCTCAAGGTGGACTCGGCGGACGATCCCCGCATCCCCGAGTTCTTCGAGGAGTACTGGCGCTCCGACGACGTTCCCGAGCCCGGCGCCCTGTGCACCGGCGCGATCGACGGACCCGGCAAGCAGTCCTGACCAGATGACCGACGTCGAGCACGATGACGCACCGGCCGCGGCGAATCCCGCCCGCCGCTGGCTCGTCATCGTGCTCGTCGCTCTCGGCGTCGCCGCTCTCGCCTTCGCGGCGGGGCGGTTCTCGACGTTCGCCGCGACCGCTCCCATCGACACCCCGTCATCCACGTCCGCCGACGCCGGCTTCGCCCGCGACATGCAGGTGCACCACGCGCAGGCGATCGACATGGCGATGATGATCTACCGCAAGACGGACGACGAGGGTCTGCGCATCCTCGCCTACGACATCGCGACGTCGCAGGCCGAGCAGAAGGGCCAGATGTACGACTGGCTCGTCAAGTGGGGCCTGTCGCAGTCGGGCGATCCGATCATGACGTGGATGAACGGCGGCGACGGCGAGCACGCCCACGGCGGATCGTCCACCGAGCCGATGACGGCCGAAGAGGCACGGGTCGCGATGGGCATGGCATCGGATGCCGAGCTCGCCGCTCTGGCGGACGCGACGGGCCCGGCGGCGGACTGCCTGTTCCTCGAGCTCATGATCCGCCATCACCGGGGCGCGATCCCCATGGCCGACGCATTGCTGGACCTCGGGTCCGATCCGCGGGCGCTGGCGGTGGCCGAGAGCATGCGCAACGGCCAGACCGCCGAGATCGACGCGATGACGTCGATGCAGGCGCGCCTGCAGTGCAGTGCCTGAGTACGACTAGCCTGGTCGCGTGACAGACGCGATCGCTCCCCCGCGCAGACGCCCCGTCGTGGTGACGATCGCCATCGTGCTGATCTACGTGACCGCGCTGTCGAGCGTCGCGGTCGGCATCATCGTGCTCCTCAGCCGCTACCAGGTGCCCGAAGCTCAGGTGCTGACGGTGTCGCTGCTGGGCGCGGCGGTCATCCTGCTGGGCCTGCTCATGATCGCGATCGCATCGGGCATCTCACGCGGGAGCGCGTTCTCGCGCATCCTGATCACGATCTATCTCGTCATCGCGATCGCTCTGCACGTGACCACGATCGTGTCGACCGACGTGTGGGACTGGTCCGCCGCCGTCCAGGCGCTGCTCGACGTCGCGATCCTCGCGGCGCTCTGGCTGCCGCCGGGCTCGCGCTACTTCGCCGAGCAGACGTCCGTCACCCCGTAGACGCCTGGGCCATCTCCTTCGCGACGAAGCGACGGTGGAAGAACCGCACGACCTCGATCCCTCCGATCGTGAGGATCACGATCCCCGTCAGCAGCCATGCGGCGTCCTCGCCCGGATCGACGAGCTGGAAGAACTCGGACGCCAGCGGCACCGTGAACACGATCACGAGGGCGATGAACATCGCACCGATGACGAGCGCCTTGATGCGGGTCACGGGGCGCGAGAGCACCGTGAGCACCCAGATCCCGACGATCGCGAGGATGATCGTCGCGCCCGTGCGCAGCTGGGGCTCCTCGACCCCGAGAGCCATCGCCGCGCGGGTGTAGAGCGTCAGAGCGATCGCGATGATGATGCCGGACGGGATCGCGAAGCTCAGCGACCGCTTGAGGAATCCCGGCACATAGCGCTGCGCGTTGGGCAGCAGTGCGAGGAAGAACGCGGGGATGCCGATCGTGAGGCCGTCCGTGATCGACAGCTGGCGCGGCAGGAACGGGAATTCGAGCACCATGAGCCCGAACAGGATCGCCAGACTCGTCGCGTACGCGGTCTTGGTGAGGAACAGCATCGAGACGCGCTCGATGTTGGCGATGACCTGGCGGCCCTCCGCGACGACGTCGGGGAGGTGCGAGAACTGGCCGTCGAGCAGCACGAGCCGTGCGACGGCCTTCGTCGCGGCGGATCCCGAGTTCATCGCGATGCCGATGTCGGCCGTCTTGATCGCCAGGGCGTCGTTCACGCCGTCGCCGGTCATCGCGACGGTGTGCCCGCGGGACTGCAGGGCCGTGACCATGCCCTTCTTCTGCTCGGGGGTCACGCGGCCGAACACGCGATGCTCCTCGAGCACGGCGGCGAGCTCGTCCTGGTCTTCGGGCAGACGTCGCGCGTCGTAGCCCTCGTCGACGTCGAGGCCGACTTCGCGTGCGATCGCGGCGACCGTGCGCGGGTTGTCTCCCGAGATGATCCGGATGCCGACGCCCTGGCGACCGAAGTAGGCCAGGGTCTCCGCGGCATCCGGTCGGACCTTCTCGCGGAACGTCAGGACGACGGCCGGGGCGACGCCCGCGGGGAGCCGCTCGGCCTCCACGTCGGCGTCGTCGATCGCCGTGGCGGAATGGGCGAGCACGAGTGTGCGCCGCCCGGACGACGCGAGCTCGGTCACGGTCTTTCCGAGCCCCGTCGACGGATCGGTCGCGGCATCGCCGAACACCATCTCGGGCGCCCCCAGCACCCACGTCTGCCCGTCCAGCGCGACGGCGCTCCACTTGCGGCGTGACGAGAACGGGATGTACGCCGCAGGCGTCTTCGCCGCGCTCACGGGGTAGGGCTCGCGGAGGCAGCGGGCCGTGGCGTTCGCATCGGGGGCGGCCCCGTACCAGGCGAGCGAGTCCTCCCAACCCGCCGGCGGGTCACCGAGGGGATGTGCGCCGTCGAACTCGATGTCGCCGATCGTGAGCGTGCCGGTCTTGTCGAGGCAGATGACGTCGACGCGGGCGAGTCCTTCGACGGCGGGGAGCTCGTTGACCAGCACCTGCCGTGCGGCCAGCTTCGCGGCGCCGACCGCGAACGCGATGCTCGTCATCAGGACGAGCCCGAGTGGGATCATGGCCGTGAGCGAGGCGATCGTGTTCACCACCGCCTGCACCCAGGTGCCGCTCTGGGCGGCCTGCACCCAGCCTCCGGCGACCATCATCTGCGCGTTGAGCACCAGCAGGCCGATCGGGCCGATCCCCCACCCGACCCACTTCAGCACGCGGTTCACCGACGTCCGCAGCTCACTCGAGACCAGGGAGAACCTCTTGGCCTCCCCGGCGAAGCGGTTCGCGTACGAGTCGGCGCCCACGTGGGTGACCTGCGCGATGCCCTCGCCGGCCACGACGATGGAACCCGACAGCGCCTCGTCGCCGGGCTTCTTGTCGACGGCATCCGATTCGCCCGTCAGCATCGACTCGTCGATCTGCAGCGCCCGGGCATCGACCACCCGTGCATCCGCCGGCACCTGGTCGCCGGCCCGCAGGATCAGGATGTCGTCCAGCACGACCTCGCTCGGCGGCACCTCCCTCTCGGCGGAATCCCGGCGCACGCGGGCCGGCGCGGTGTTGAGCAGCGCGAGCTTGTCGAGCGCGGCCTTGGCGCGGAACTCCTGCCAGCAGCCGATGATCGAGTTGGCGAACGCCGCCAGGCCGAAGATCGCGTCCTGCCAGCGCCCGAGCACGAGCAGCACGAAGAAGCACGAGAACACGATCCCGTTGAACAGGGTGAAGACGTTCGCCCTGACGATCGTCCAGGCGCTGCGGCTCGCGTCGGCGGTGTAGGCGTTCGTGCTCCCGGCGGCGATCCGCTCGGCGACCTGCGCCTGCGTCAGCCCGGTGGACGGATCGATGTCGGGGCGCGCCTCTGCGGCAGCGGTCGTCGGGCTCGCGGGGGGAGCGGCATCCATGCTCACACCCTAGTGAGCACACAGGAGGCGGGGTGCGCATCCCCCCGAATG
>JBEVLS010000211.1:0-6801 GCA_040509015.1 Microbacterium sp. | reverse complement strand
CCGGTCTCGACCACCCTGCCGTGCTCGACGACGACGATGAGGTCGGCCCCGCGGACGGTCGACAGGCGGTGGGCGACGATGAGCGTCGTGCGGCCGCGGCGGGCACGGTCGAGGGCCTCGGTGACCTTGGCCTCCGACGCCGCATCCAGTGCGCTCGTCGCCTCGTCGAGCACGAGGATCCGCGGATCCCTGATGAGTGCGCGCGCGATGGCGAGTCGCTGACGCTGCCCTCCCGACAGTCGTGAGCCGCGTTCGCCCACGAGGGTGTCCAGGCCGTCGGCGGTGCCCGACACGATGTCGAGGGCGTTGGCCTCGGCGAGCGCCTCGTAGACGTCGCCGTCGGTGACATCGGTGGTGCCGTAGGCGACGTTCTCGCGCACCGACCCCGCGAGGAGCACCGTCTCCTGCGGCACGATCGACACGAAGCGGCGGAGCGAGCGCAGATCGATCGCGGCGAGGTCCTGTCCGTCGACGCGGACGACGCCGGAGGTCGGGCGGACGAAACCCAGCACGACGTTGAGGATCGTCGACTTCCCCGATCCCGACGGCCCGACGAAGGCGACGGTCCGACCGGCGTCGATCTCGAGGTCGATGCCGTCGAGCGCGGGATGCTCGTCGTCCGCATAGCGCACGACGACGCGCTCCAGCCGGATGTCGCCGCGCACGCGGCGCACCTCGTCCTTGCCGCGGCTGTCCTCGATGTCGAGCTCTTCGGCCACGTCGGCGATCGATCGCATGGCGTCCATGCCGCGCGTGAAGATGGGAGCGGCGTTCATGAGCATCACGATCGCGTTGGTCAGCATCCCGAAGTAGGTGCTGAGCAGCACGACCTGCCCCGGGGTGATGGGCACGATCCCCGTGACGGACAGGGTTGCTGCGCCCACGAGGCACAGCAGACCGAGGATCTGGTACGAGATCCACGACAGCGCGCCGAAGCGCCCGTTGAGCACATCGAGATCACGACCGGCGCGCCGCACCGAGTCGGCGTGCTCCGCGACGCGGGCGGTCGCGACGTCCTCGAGACCGTGGCCGCGGGTGATGGGCATGAGCGCCGCCATCTCGCTGACGCCGGCAGAGAGCCGCTCCACCTCCAGCCGGAATGCCTCGTTGCGGGTCGCGGCACGGCGGCGGATGTAGACGATGAGGGATGCCGCGACCGGGATGGCCACGGCGAACACGCCGACGAACAGGGGCACGGTGAAGGCTGTCACCAGCAGCGCGCCGACCAGGGTGGACAAGGCCGAGACGACCGTCGGGAAGACCTGGGCGAGCATGAGCTCGAGGTTCTCCACATCGCGGACGATCTTGGTCTGCACGACCGACGCGCTCTGCCGGTTGTGGAAGCCGAGCGACAGTCGCTGCAGACGCGCGGCCAGCCCCGCGCGCACGGTGTAGGCCAGTGCGCGGTTCGCCGTGCTCGTCAGGCGCACCACGATCATGTTGAACGGATAGTTGAGTGCGAGCACGGTGACCGCCACCAGCGCCCACCATCCGATGTTCGTGATGGGCCCGCCCGCGACCACCAGGTCGATGATCGCGGCGGTGACGGGCGGCATCACCCACACGGCGCTGTCCTTCACGACGAACGCGCCGACGGCGAGCCCCATGCCGATCCGGTGCGGGCGGAGCATCCGCAGAAGCGAGCGCAGCGGCTGGGACCGTCGCACGCTGCTGGTCAGGAGCGCCTCGGAGTCGACGAGCGTGATCCGGCCGGTGCGGGGAGCCGTCATGGCCGGGCCGCCTCTTCGCGGATCACCGCGACTCCGCCGGCGGGGATCTCGATGGCCCGGTCGACGTGCTCGCTCCGCACGAGCTCGAGACCGTGCGCCTCGACGCTCACCGCCTCGTCCGCGTGATTGATGAGGAACAGCCACGACGTTCCGTCGCGCTCGCGTCGGACGGCCTCGAGCCCGGCGGCGACGGGCACCGCGGGGGCGATGCCCGCGTCGGCCACCACGGCGTCGACGAGTCGGTCCAGCCCTTCGTCGATGTCCGCCGACACGTACCACGCCGAGCCGTTCGCGATCCCGCGACGGGTCACCGCGGGAAGCCCGTTCAGCGGCCCGTCGGCGTAGGAGTCGATCACCTCGGCGTCCACGGCGCGCAGTCGCTCCGTCCAATCGCGGGCGAGAGCTCCCGAGGCGAGCGGCGTCGACTCGTCCTCCAGCAGCGGGTGGAACTCCTCACCGAACACGCCGAGCAGGTCGCGGAACGCGCCGGGGTAGCCGCCGGTGCGGATGCGGTTCTCGCCGTCGACGATGCCCGACAGGTGGCCGATCACCACCGTCGCGCCCCGCGCGGCGGCATCCGCGAGACGGCCCGCGACCGCATCGTCCACGGCATACAGTCCGGGCACGACGACGAGATCGTACGCCCCGAGATCGCTCGTGGCCGGTACGACGTCGGGAACGAGTCCGCGTGACGAGAGCGCTTCGTGCCAGCGCCGGCCGGCGCGTTCCAGCGGGTAGTCGTGAAGGGGCTTCTGCCCCTCCTCCCACGCCCACTTCGCCGGGATGTCGGCGACGACGGCCGCTCGCGAAGGGCTCACGAGGCTGCCCGCCGTCTCGGAGATGCGCTCCAGGATGCCTCCCAGTGAGACGACCTCGGCCCACTGCCGCGTCTGCGGACCCGCGTGCGGCACGAGTCCCGAGTGGTACTGCTCGACGCCCGAGGCCGATGCGCGCCACTGGAAGAAGAGGGCGCCGTCCGATCCGTGCGCGATGTGCTGGATGCTGTGCCGTGTCATCTCGCCGGGCGCCTTCGGCCGGTTGCGGGGCTGCCAGTTGACCGCGCCGGCGGCATGCTCCATCAGCAGCCATGGCCGGGTGCGATCGAGTCCGCGGGCACGCGACGCCACGAACGCGAGCTCGCGCTCGCGGTGCGGATCGGCGGCCTGCGTGTAATGGTCGATCGCGATGACGTCGAGGTCGGGCACCCAGTCCGCGTAGTCGGCGACGCTGCCGCCGACGGTGAGCATGAGGTTCGTCGTGATGGGGGCGGACGCGCCGCTCGCGCGGAGAGCATCGCGCTCGCGCCGGTACTGGGCGAGCAGCTCGTCCGACGCGAAGCGGTCGAAGGCCAGGAGGAGCGACGGATTCTGCCCCGATTCGCTCGCCAGCGGAGCGATGACGTCGTCGAAGTCGCGGTAGCGGAGTCCCCACACGGCGGTGCCCCACGCGCGGTTGAGCGCGTCGATCGTTCCGTAGCGTGCGCGGAGCCAACTACGGAACGCCCGGCTGGACTCGTCGCAGTAGCAGAGGCGGTTGCCGCCGCCGAGCTCGTTGCCCACGTGCCACAGCTCCACGGCAGGGTGGCGACCGTAGCGCTCGCCGAGACGCCGGGCGATCCGCGTCGAGTACTCGTGCCAGACGGGGTTGCTCGCGCACCAGCCGAGGCGGCCGCCCTGGTGGTAGCGCGTGCCGGTGCGGTCGACGGGGATGATCTCGGGATGCCGGCGATGCAGCCACGTCGGCGGGGCGGCCGTGGGGGTGGCCAGGTCGATGCCGATCCCCGTCTCCGACAGCATCGCGATGATGCGGTCGAACCACTCCCAGTCCCAGACGTCGTCGTCGACCTCGAGGAATCCCCACGCGAACACGCCGAGCGTCACCGTCGTGACGCGCGCCTCGCGCATGAGCCGCAGGTCTTCCGACCACACCGATTCGTCCCACTGCTCGGGGTTGTAATCGCCACCGAACAGCAGTCGCCTCGCGGTCACACGGCCTCCGCGCGGTGCACGGCTGCCGTGAGCGGATGCGAGGACGCGAGATCCGCGAGGGCGACGGCGCCGTCGATCGCGGTGCCGAGCGGTGTGACGAGCTCGACGCCGGGAGCGGCCACCGCGGCGCTGAACGCGGTGCGAAGCGTCGCCGAGCCGAAGACGCCGCCCACCGCGCACACGGCGAACGTCTCGTCGCCCTCCCGCACGCGGCCGATCGCCGTCGTCACGCTCGCCGCGAGCTCGCGGCCGGCGCGCTCGGTGATGGCGAGCGACACCTCGTCGCCGGCGCCGGCCAGGGCGGCGACGTCGGCGGCGAACGACGCCACGATCCGCACCCGGTCGTCGTCGGATTGCAGCGCGATGTAGGCCTGGGCGAGGTCCGGCCACCGCTCGTGCACCACTGCGGTGAGCATCGTGGCCGGTCCGCGTCCGTCGTACGCCCGCATGACGGCGTCGAGGGCCTCGCGACCGATCCAGTAGCCGCTCCCGGCGTCGCCCATGATGTAGCCCCAGCCGTCGACGCGAGCCACCGCGTGCGGTCCGACCGCGAGCGTCACGACCCCGGTGCCCGCCGCGACGACCGCTCCGTGGCGGTGGCCGAGCGCGCCGAGGAAGGAGGTCGTCGAGTCGTGGGCGAGCATCGCGCCGCGGATGCCGGTGCCGCGGACGAGCGACAGGAGCGCATCGGCGTCCGAGTCGCGCTCGGTGAGCCCGGAGATGCCCGCCGTGACCAGCTGCGGCGAGCCGTGCGTGCGCTCGACCGCTTCGCGGACGACGTCGGCCAGCTGAGGCAGCAGCGGTTCGTGCGTGTCGATCCCGCGGAAGACGAGCTCGTCGCGCAGGTCGGGGGTGTCGAGTCGCACCTTGATGGCCGTCTGGCCTGCATCGATGGCGAGGACGCTCCTGGGGCTCACGCGCGTTCCTTCCGGGTCATGGCGGCGTACGTCTCGCGCAGGTACGCGCCGGCGGGCTTGCCGTAGGGACAGTAGTCGTCGTTCGCCGCGGCATCCGCTTCGGCGTACAGACGCGCGGGCCAATCCCACAGGAAGAACCCCTCCACCCAGGGCCGTCTCGCGCAGGCGTCGAACATCGCGCGGTAGTACTCCAGCTGCGCCTCGCCCGACGGCGCGCCGGGGAGCGACCAGTCGTTCGGCCGGGCGGGCGATCCGACCCGCGAGGGGCATCCGGCCTCGAGGAAGACGAAGGGTCGACCGGATGCCGCGACCACGCGCTCGATGCGGTCGAGGTTCTCCTCCCACGCATCGATCGGGTAGTACCCGCTCGACGACACGACGTCGACGGCGTCCCACCACGTGACGCGGTCCTCCTGGTACTTGTCGCAGTTGTACGTCACGAGTCCGGTGTACACCCGGCGGACGTCGCTGACGAGGTCGCGCCAGTGCTCCTCCTGGCCGTCGGCCCGCACCATCTCGCACCCGATGCAGAGCATCTCGCACGCTTCCGCCTCGGCGATCGCGGCCGCATGCAGGATGAAGGCGCGGTACGACGCGAACCATTCCGTCCAGCTCGGCTCACCGGGCACGTCCCAGTCGAAGAATCCGATGTGCGCGCGCCACGTGCCGTCGGCGACGTTCACGACGGGCTTCAAGCACACCTTCAGCCCGAGCGCCCGCGCCTGCCGGATCGCCCAGACGATCTCCTCGTCGGTGACGGTCGGTTCGCGATCGAACGGGATCTCGGTCGAGAACGCGGTGTCCTGCAGGGCCGCGTAGGAGATCGCGGTCCACGTGACCGCGTGATCGGCCATCGCGCCCATCGACGCCGAGCCGTCGGCCGTCGCCCACGAGCCGCGCACTCCGGTCCACCCCCACGTCATGCCGCAGACCGGCGCGTCCAGCACGCTCACGGAGTCACCAGCTGGTTGGCGCTGCGGAGCACCCGCGGATCGACGAGCGCTTCGGAATCCAGCTCGCCGTCGTGGCGCACGAGGATACGGGCGGACTCGCCGGGGAGCAGCGTGATGAGTCCCTCTTCGGCGTGCGCGGCGGGGTGCACCTTGTCGACGAGGAGCGTCAGGTCCCGGGTGAGCGTGCGGGCGGTCACCGACAGCTCGGTTCCGCCCTCGACGCGCCGCGTCTCGACGTCGACGTCCTGCGTCGGCAGAGCGGAGTCACGCGGCTCGGCGAAGAACCACAGCCCGCGGGCTCCCGGTGCTTCGGCCACGAGCAGCTGCGACGCCTCGTCCGTGCTCGACGCGACGGCCGCATCGATCGGCACGACGAGCGACCCCCGGGGCGGGACGGCGATCTCGACGGTGATGCCCGCGACGGCGTCGCCGTCGAAGGAGAGCCGGCGCACGTGGAGCAGGCCGGCCCATTCGTCGCCGGTGTCGTTCCCCAGCACCACGGCGAGGCCGCCGTCGCGAGGCTGGATCGTGACCACGCGCGGTGCGAAGGCGTTCCGCAGTGCGTGGAAGAGCGGCTTCGGACGCTCGGCGCCGTCGATCGCGGCCCAGGATGTCACGGGCCAGCAGTCGTTGAGCTGCCACACGATCGCCCCCATCGTGTGCGGGGCCCACGACCGGAAGTGGTCGAGAGCGGCGCCGACCGCGAGCGCCTGGTTGAGCTGCATCGCCCAGTGCCACGTCTCCATGTCGTCGGGCACACGGAAGTGGGGGAGCAGCCCGTTCGTGAGCTTCACGTTCCCCTCCATGGCCTTCTGGTGGACGACCATGCCCGGTGACTCCGGCGTGAGCGGCGCGTCATCGAGCGACGACGTGAGGGTCGTCCAGGTCGGCGGGCCCTGCCAGCCGAACTCGGCGACGAAGCGCGGCGTGTGCTCGCGATAGGTCGCCCAGTCCCGGTCGTTCCACTGGCGCCACAGGTGCACGGTGCCCGATCCCGGATCCAGCGGATGGGGTCCGGTCTGGGTGCCGCTCGGCGACGCGGCCGTGTGCGTGGGATCCCAGCCCATCCCGGCGCTGAATGGGCTGCCGGGGATGTACGGCACGTGCGGGGCCAGCTCGGCGATCAGGTGCGGGAAGAGCTCGTAGTAGTAGTGCGCTCCCCACGTCCTGCCGTCGAGTCGGCGCTTCCAGCCCCAGTCCTCGAACCCCTCGA
>JBEVLS010000210.1:0-5470 GCA_040509015.1 Microbacterium sp. | reverse complement strand
TTCTCGGCGAGCGTCTTGCCGTCCATCGTCTTCCTATCTACTGGTACTGACGTTCGCACTATATGGGAAGAGCATCTCATGCGGAGGTGACGCGGACGGATCTCGGCGCATGAAGGCCAGCCATTCGCGGTGTTTCCGTCGTATTAAGAGTTCATGGAAGACAACCGCACGACGACCCTGCGTGGACACGGCTTTTCGACTACCGGACGGTCGTCCGGAACTGCGCCGCACTCTAGTTATTTGACCTGACCAGGTCTATCTGGCACAGCCGTATCCATATTTCAGCGATGTTTCAGGGCTCTGCGGGCTCTGCTCTACTGGCTTGACACCGCGGATGCGCCTTTCGTACTGTGGCCCCAATCTCACATAGAAGAAATTCCACTTCTACATAATGAAAATGGAACGAATGAACCCGACTTCAGCCCCACCCAGCGGGATGGTGCGCGCCGCAGCCGCACAGTTCTTCTCCGGTCCCGACGTCGAGGCCAACCTCGATCGCGTCGTCGGATTCATGCGGGAGGCCGCAGCGGCGGGCGTCGACGTGATCGTGACCCCGGAGAACTCGAACCGCGTGCGGGACTACGCCGACCGCGCGGAGTGCTTCGAGAAGAGCGAGTCGCTCGACGGGGCGTTCGTCACCGGCATCCGACGCGCCGCCCGGGAACTCGGCATCATGATCGCCGTCGGCGTCGACCTGCGCGGCGAGACGGCACCCGACGTGCACATCGCGTCGGTGCTGATCGACGCCGAGGGCGAGATCGTGCACGTCCACCACAAGACCGTCTTCTGGGACTACGAGTACACGCTGTTCACCCCCGGCACGAAGCAGGTCGAGGTCGTCGAGACGGCGATCGGCCGCGTCGGACTCCTCCTGTGCGCGGACGGCATCGTGCCCGAGGTGCCGCGGATCCTGGCGCTCAAGGGCGCGGAAGTGCTCCTCAACTCGTTGAACTCGCGCGGTCCGGACGAGATGCGCGTGCACGAACCCCTGCGCGCCATCGAGAACCACGTGTGGCACATCGCGGCGAACACGGTGGGCGGGCCGGCGGACGGGTACCCGTGGACCGGCGGTTCGCAGGTCATCTCGCCTCTCGGAGAGATCCTGGCCAACGCGGGTGAGACCGAGGAGGGCATGGTCTGGGCCGACATCACTCCCGCCACGAGCCACCCGAAGAAGCTGCAGGGCATCGGCGACCTGAGCGCCTTCCGGCGCCCGGAGCTCTACGGCGAGCTGCGCCGGGAGATCGACGACCATGCCGCGGCGGCGATGTACGGGCCTGTGCCCGAAGACACCGCCGCGCGTCTCGTGCGCATCGCCACGCTGCAGACCTCGTGGTACCACGCCACGTCCTGGACCCTGACCCGTGCCGTCGCCCAGGTCGCCTACGCGGCCAGGCGAGGCGCCCAGCTCGGCGTCTTCCCCGAGCTGTTCATCCATGCACCCGGGTCGATCGCGGCGGATCCCGCCGCCGCCGCCGCACTCGGGGAGGAGGCGCTGACCGCCCTGCGCGCGGCAGCCGCCGAGCACGGTGTCTGGATCGTCGTCAACGTCGTCGAGCGCGACGGCGAGCACTTCTTCTCGACAGCGCACCTCATCGACGCCGACGGTGCGATCGCGGCGTCGTACCGCAAGGCGCACCTCAGCGAGGACGAGCGCGCGTGGGCCACGGCCGGAGACGACCTCGTCGTCGCCGAGACGCCGCTCGGGCGCATCGGGCTCATGATCGGCAACGAGGTGTGGCTGCCGGAGGTGTCCCGCATCCTCGCTCTGCGCGGAGCCGAGATCATCGCCCACCCCGTCAGCTGGGATCGCCTCGAAGCGGCTACGCAGGCAGCCACCGAGCGCACCGAGGAGAACCGGGTGCACCTCGTGTCGGTCGCGCGCACCGACAATCCCGCGGGCCACGGCAGCCAGGTCGTCGTGGCCGACCGCTTCATCCCCGGCCAGCCCGTCGCCGTCATGCGCTACCCGACGGCCTACTCGTCGCGCACGGGATTCGAGGAGGACCTCTTCCTCGACCTCGACCTCGTCGACTCGCACAGCAAGGTGCAGGGCTACCACCTCGACCCGCTCGCGACCCGTCAGCCCCATCTCTACGACGTGCTCGTCGACACTCTCGAGGAGGTCGTACGCGCATGATCATCCAGTCGCTCGTCAGCGGGCTGGCCATCGGAGGCATCTACGCGCTGCTCGCCGTCGCCTTCCTGCTGACCTATCGCGTCGCCGGCGTGCTGAACTTCGCCCAGGCCGAGTTCGTCATGCTCGGCGCGTTCGTCGCGTCATCCGCCGCAGCCGTCGCCGGCGTACCGCTCCTGGCCGCCGCCCTGCTGGGCATCGGCGCGGCCGCGCTCGTCGGCGTCGGGATGGAACAGGTCACCTACCGGCCGCTCCGCAACAAGCCGCATGCCTCGATGATCATCTCGACCGTGGCGGTCGGCATCGTGCTCCAGCAGGCCGCGCACCTCATCTGGGGTCCGGATCCGCGCACCCTCGGCTCGCTCGTGCCCAACATCTCGCTCGACCTTCTCGGCGCCCGGATCTCGACGGTGTCGCTGTTCCTCATCGGCATCTCGATCGTCCTGATCGTCGGGCTCAACCTCCTCCTGACCAAGACGCGGCTCGGCCGGCAGATGCAGGCGACCGCCGTCGACGCCGACACCGCGCAGCTCATGGGGGTGCGCACCAGCCGCATCGTGATCATCGCCTTCATCATCAGCACGGCGCTGTCGGGCGCGGCCGGCGTGCTCGTCGCGCCGATGTTCTCGGTCACGGTGCATGTCGGGATGCTGATCGCGCTGAAGGCCTTCGCCGCGTGCGTGATCGGCGGGTTCGGAAACCTGACCGGAGCGGCGATCGCCGCCTTCGGGCTCGGGATCGTCGAGAACCTCGCCGGCAGCTTCATCGGATCCGACAGCAAGGACCTCATCGCCTTCGCGCTGATGATCGGATTCCTCCTCGTCAGGCCCCAGGGCATCTTCGGATCGAAAGTCGGTGAGAAGCTGTGAGCGTCATCCCCCAGACCGGTTCCGCGCTGCCATCCGTGCAGCCCACGGGAGGCCGCTGGCGGGCCGCCGCATCCTGGCTCGTCTGGCCCGCGATGCTCGTGCTCGTCATCGGGCTCGCGCTCGGCATCGACAACAACTACTGGCTCCAGGTGACGGTCAACGCCGAGATCATGGCCATCGCCGCCGTCGGTCTCTACGTCACCTTCGGCCTGAACGGCCAGGTCTCGCTCGGTCAGGCCGCGTTCTACGCGATCGGCGGCTACGCCACCGGACTGCTGGTGACGCAGCTCTCGCTCGATCTCGGCATCGCCATCATCCTCGCGGTCGTCGTCAGCGTGATCTTCGGACTGGCGATCGGCATTCCCGCCCTCCGGCTCAAAGGCCACTATCTGGCACTGGCGACGCTCGGCTTCGGGCAGGTCGTGGCGCTGATCCTCGTGAACTGGTCGTGGCTGTCGGGCGGAGCGCTCGGGGTCCGCGACATCGTCGCGCCGATCATCGGCGGCTTCGAACTGGTCACGGTGTCGGACTGGGCGATCTTCATCGGCGTCATCATGGTGGTCGCGATCTACTTCGTGCAGATGATCCGCGTGTCCTCCTACGGGCGGGCGATGCAGGCGGTCCGTGACAGCGACATCGCCGCCGCGGCGATGGGGGTCTCGCTCAGCAGGGTGAAGGTGCTCGCATTCGGCATCGGCGCCGCCTTCGCAGGCCTCGCCGGCGCGCTCAACGCCGGATTCGTGACCTACATCAGCCCGGGCACCTACGACCTCGCGCTGTCGGTCTCGATGCTGGCGATGGTCGTCGTCGGAGGAGCCAAGAGCCCCTGGGGGGCGGTGATCGGCGCTGTGCTGCTGACGTTCCTCCCCGAGGTGCTCCGCGGCGTGCAGGAGTACTACCTGCTGATCTACGGGCTTCTTCTGCTGGTGATGGTCGCCTTCGTCCCCGGCGGCATCTGGGGCGTTCTCAGGGGGATCGTCCTGAGGGTCGCCCGACTCTTCCGCCGCCGACCGACTGCGAAGAACACCGAGGAGGTCGCATCATGACCGCGGCGCTGAAGATCACCGGCCTCGTCCGTCGCTTCGGCGGTGTGACGGCTCTCGCGGGGGTCGACCTGACCGTGGAGAAGGGCCAGACCCGTGCGCTGATCGGACCGAACGGATCCGGCAAGTCGACGCTCATCAACTGCGTGTCGGCCGTGGACCGATGGGACGAGGGGACGATCGACGTCGCCGGCGTCCCCGTCCAAGGGCGCAACTCGGCGGCGGCGGCGAGGAGGGGGATCGCGCGCACCTTCCAGACCCTCCGCCTTTTCGACGACATGACGGTGCTCGAGAACGTCATGGTCGCGATGCACCACACGCGGGGCTACGGCGTCCTGTCCGCAGTGACCCTCATGCCCCGCTACCGCCGGGCCGAGGCGCGCATGCGCGACGAGGCACTGGCCCTGCTCGAGCGCGTCGGAGTCGCCGAGGATGCGGACCGCGAAGCCGGCACGCTGCCCTACGGCCACCGGCGTCTGGTCGAGATCGCACGCGCCCTCGCCCTCACCCCGTCCCTCCTGCTGCTCGACGAGCCCGCCGCCGGGATGAACGACAGCGAGACGAAGCGGCTCGCGGGACTCGTGTCATCGCTCGGGGCCGACGGCGACCTGTCGATCCTCGTCGTCGAGCACAACATGGACTTCGTCGCGTCGGTCGCCGCGCAGGTGACCGTGCTCGACAACGGTCGCGTCATCGCCGAAGGCACCCCCGCGCAGGTCCGCGAGCACCCCGACGTGCTGCGCGCCTACCTCGGAAGTGAGGAGATCGCATGACCAACATCCTCGAGATCGAAGACCTCGTGCTGAGCTACGGCGCGGCCGCAGCCGTCCGCGGCCTCACGCTCCACATCGCGCCCGGCGAGGTGGTGACCTTGATCGGTGCGAACGGCGCCGGCAAGTCCACGACCCTCAAGGGCATCGTCGGGCTCGTGAAGCCGACGTCCGGCGCGATCCGATTCGAGGGCGCCTCGATCGTCGGCAAGCGCACCGACTGGCTGGCCCGCCATGGCCTGGCACTGGTTCCCGAGGGGCGACGCGTCTTCGCCGGACTCACCGTGGTGGAGAACCTCGATGTGGCCTCTGCCGCGAGCGGGCTTCGCGGCGGCGAGCTCAAGGCGGCGATCGCCGAAGTCCTCGAGATCTTCCCGCGCCTGGCCGAGCGCCGCGACAGCCTGGCGTGGACGCTGTCGGGCGGCGAGCAGCAGATGCTCGCGATGGGACGCGCGATCATCTCCAAGCCGCGGCTGCTGCTTCTGGACGAGCCATCGCTCGGCCTGTCGCCGAAGCTCGCCATCGAGGTCGTCCACCTGATCAGCCGGTACAGCCGCGAGCACGGTCTTTCGGTGCTGCTGGTGGAGCAGAACGCCCGCCTCGCCCTCGCGTCATCCGACCGCGGCTACGTCATCGAGACGGGGCGCATCG
>JBEVLS010000209.1:0-5794 GCA_040509015.1 Microbacterium sp. | reverse complement strand
CGTCGCCGACCGCGTGTCGCGGCGGCTCATCGTGCGGACCGTCGAGTTCGCGAACTTCGTCGCGATCACGTCGATCGTCGTCGCGGGCGTCGTGGGCGCGGTGACGATTCCGCATCTCACGATCGTCGCGTTCGTGCTCGGCGCAGGCGCGGGGTTCTTCTTCCCCGCCTACAGCGCGATCCTGCCGCGCATCCTCCCGGGCGAGCAGCTCCTCGCGGCGAACGGCCTCGAAGGCGCGATCCGGCCGGCGCTCCAGCAGGCCGCGGGCCCGGCGACCGCGGGCGTGCTGCTGGCGACGCTGGTGCCCAGCCACGCCGCGATCATCATCGCCGTGGTCTACGGCCTGGCGTTCACGGGGCTGCTGTTCCTTCGAAGAGAGCCGGTCGCCGAGGAGGAGTCGCCGCAGGCCCCGGCATCCGTCTTCCACGACCTGAAGGAAGCGGTGGTCTTCACCGTGCGCACGCCCTGGCTGCTGTGGACGCTCCTGTTCGCCACCATCTGGGTTCTCGTGTTCGTCGGTCCCGAGGAGGTGCTGCTGCCGTTCCTCACCCGCGAGCGCATCGGCGAGGATCCGCGGTGGTTCGGATTCCTGCTCGCGGTCTACGGCGTCGGCGGCGTCGTCGGCTCGCTCTTCGTGTCGACGCGCCCGCTGCCGCGCCGGTATCTCACGGTCATGACGCTCGTATGGAGCGTCAGCACCCTGCCGTACGTCATCGTCGGCCTCGCCGACCAGTACTGGCTGCTGCTCGTCTCGATGTTCATCGTCGGGTTCGGCTTCAGCTACGGCAACGTCATCTGGGGAACGCTCCTCCAGCGCCGCGTGCCCCGGCACATGCTCGGTCGCATCTCCAGTCTCGACTTCTTCGTCTCGCTCGCCCTCATGCCGCTGTCCATGGCCCTCGCCGGTCCGGTGGCGAGCGTCGTGCCGCTGTCGACGATCTTCATCGTCGCCGGCATCATCCCCTTCGTCTTCGGCATCGCCGTGCTGTTCATCGCACGGATGCCCCGCGACGAGATCGCCCACCCCCTCATCTGACGAAAGCCTCCATGCCCGCGCACCCCGCAGCCGTCCCGTCCGTCCGACCCGCCTGGTCGTGGGGACTCGCCCCGGCGCTCCTCGCGTGCCTGGCGGCCCCCGCGTTCTTCGTCGTCCGCATCGCATGGCTCGGATGGCTGCTGCTGGCGGCGGCGCTGGTGATCGCCTGGCTCGTCGAGCGGCGCACGCCTCGCGATTTCGCGTTCGTCGCGGGCAGAGGAGGCCCGATCGCCCGGATGCTGCGCACGGCTCCGCGCCCGAGCATCCTGCGCGACCTGTCGCTCATCGCGATCGGGCTGCTGATCGTCAGCGTCATCCCTCTGCACGCCGAACTCGACAATCCGGCCTTCGTCCGCTTCGCGCTCGCGCTCGGCGGCGCCGTCGCCGTTCCCTACGTCATCTCGCGGTGGGTGTACCGCGACCATGCCATCCGGTTCCCGTGGCGCGGAGGAGGACGCTGGACGACGTTCCAGTGGACGTGGCTCGTCGCCGTGCTCGTGCTCGGCTGGCTGATCCTGCCGTTCTACTTCATCACGTCGGGCGTCTACCAGAACTGGCCCGTCGTCGACACGCCCGAGCTCATCGCACGCCTGTTCGTGGGTGTCGGTGCCGTCGGCATCTGGGACGAGCTGTTCTTCATCTGCACGTGCTTCGCGCTGCTGCGACGGCACTTCCCGGACTGGCAGGCCAACATCCTGCAGGCGGTCGTGTTCGTGTCGTTCCTGTGGGAGCTCGGCTACCAGGCGTGGGGTCCGGCCCTCACGATCCCGTTCGCGCTGCTCCAGGCGTTCATCTTCATGAAGACCCGTTCGCTGACCTACGTCGTGACCGTGCACCTGCTCTTCGATGCGGTCGTCTTCCTCGTGCTCGTCCACGCCCACAACCCGGGACTGCTCGACGGGATCTTCCTGGTCTGACCTGCCCAGGGGGTGCACAGCCCCCTCCGCTATCGTGGGCGACGGATCCCCGACAGGATCCCCGGACGACGGATCAGTACCCGGTGAGCGACAAGACTGGCCAGGAGAACAGTCATGTCGTGGGTCATCCTCATCCTGTCCGGCGTCCTCGAAGCCGTCTGGGCCACCGCGCTCGGCAAGTCCGAGGGTTTCACCAAGCTCTGGCCGACCGTCGTGTTCGGCGTCGGCCTCGTGCTCAGCATGGGCGGCCTCGCGTGGGCCATGCGCGACATCTCGACCGGCACGGCGTACGCCGTCTGGGTCGGGATCGGCGCTTCGCTGACGGTCGCGTACGCCATGATCACCGGCGACGAGTCGTTCTCGATCGTCAAGATGCTGCTGATCCTCGGGCTCGTGGGCTGCGTCGTCGGCCTCAAGATGGTCGGCCACGACTGACCGCGGATGCGCGGTGATCGACCGACCCTCTGCCAGAGTGAAGTCGGTGCGTCCCCCCTTCGCGCACACCCCAGGGAGATTCGGTGCGTCGTCTCGGAGTGCTCGTCCTCGTCCTCGCCATGCTGTCCTTCATCGCCGCGCCCGCGGCGGCGTCGCCGCCGGGCGGATTCGATCCGTCGAACCCGCCCGCTCCCGACCCGAACCCCGCAGGACCGGCGACCGAGGCGACGATCGTCGAGATGATCCATACGAGCGGCCTGTTCGGCGGTGACGTCCCGACGGCCGGCGCCCTCACTCCGTATCCGACGACGGGTCTCGAGAACGAGCGGTCGGTGACGACGGCTCAGATCGTCCTGGACGACCCGGCCGGCGCGACGGACGAGACGATCCTGACGTACTGCGTCGATCTCGACACCGAGACGACGATCGGCATCCACTACGAACTGGGGGACTGGACCGCCGCCAACGTGCCCAACCTGCCCTACGTGCAGTGGATCCTGGAGAACCACTATCCCCAGGTCCCCGCATCGCCCTCCACCGGCACCGACGCCGAGAAGGTGCGTGCGGTGCAGGGGGCCATCTGGTACTTCACCGACAGGTTCGTCGTCTCGCCCGCCTACCCGGCAGAGCGCGCCGCGGTCGCCGCGATCGTCGCCGCCGCCCAGAGCGCGGTGGGTCCGGCGCCGGCGCCTCCGCCGCTTCCGACCCTCACGATCACCCCCGCGACGCGCGACGCGTCGGCGCCCGGTCAGATCGTCGGCCCCTTCGTCGTCGGCGGCTCGGTCGCATCGGCGACCCTCGTGGTCGCGGACACTCCCGTGTACGCGGATGCCGCGGGCACGACACCGCTCGCGAACGGTGCGACCGTCTCCTCCGGTGCGACGCTGTGGGCACGCTACGAGTCGGGCGCGCCCGCGCCCGGATTCGCGCTCTCCGCGGTCGCCACGGTGCCGGCGGGGAACGTCTTCCTCTACGACGGCGGGAATCCGCCTCGCACGACCGCGCAGAAGCTCGTGCTCGCCGCGTCCGCCGACGTTCCTCTGCGCGCAGCGGCGTCGATCGGGGTCGTCCCGGTCGAGACGGGGACCTTCGCCGTCGACCTGGTGATCGCGGGGGACGCGGCCGGAGGGCAGTCGTCGATCGTGGTCGAGGCGGTGTGCGATGTCGGCGACGATGTGCGTCGCGCGACCTTCGGCGTGGCTGCGGGGGCGACCGGCACGGTGAGGGCCGGAACGCTGTCGGCGCTGCCCGTGGGCTCGACCTGCTCCGCCTCGACCCCGAGCGACGGCGCGAACGCCGGGGCCGTGATGTCGTCGTCGACGGCCGTCCCGGCATCCGTCACGATCGGCGCCGCCGAGACGTCGGTGACGACCCTCACGAACGTCTACGCGATCGCCGAACCGTCGCCGTCGCCGTCGCCCACCCGCACCGCGCTCGCGGCCTCGGGCGCCGGCGCGGTCATGCCGTGGGGCTGGGGTGCGGCGGCGGCCGTCCTCGGCATCGTCCTCCTCGCCGGGGCGACCGTGCGCGCAAGGCGGTCCTCCGGCCGGTGATATCCTCGACCGGTACGCCTCCGTAGCTCAGGGGATAGAGCGTTGGTTTCCGGTACCAAAGGTCGTAGGTTCGATTCCTATCGGGGGCACATCCGCACGAAAGGCCGTCCTGTCAGGGCGGCCTTTCGTCATTCATCCTGATCGTGCACGACCTTCGATCGGTTTGTGCCATGCCGTGCGACAGCGCGTGACCCCGGGGGTCGCTGAGCTGTAGCGTGCCCGCAACGCCGCGGCCACCGCGCCGAGGCAGACCACACGTCGCGTGAGGAGCATGTCGATGCCCACCCGGAAAGAGATCTTCCTCGGGGTCGTGGACGTCCTGCAGAGCGGTCGCAGCCTCGACGTCGAGGGGGAGCACGGCAGCGGACGCACGCACCTGCTCCACAGCATCGGCGATCATTTCACGACGCTGGGGTGGCGGGCCCTGAGGTTCTCGGGCCACGGTGAGCTGGCGAGGACTCCGCTGATCGCGCTCGCCCTCGGAGGCGTCGCCGAGGCGCAGGACGCGCGCCCGTCGACGATCGCGCTGTGCGCGAAGGTGCTCGGCGACGCGGTCGTGGCGGACCGGACCGTGCTCATCGTCGATGACTGGGATCAGTTGGACGACGCGTCCGCCGGAGTGCTGCGCGCCGTCCAGGCGCGGACCCGGGTGCCGATCCTCTCGTCGCGTCTCATCCACCGGTCGCGCAACGACGCGCTCCTGCCCACCGGCGCGTTCACGACGACCTACGCGCTGCGGATGCCCGGCATGGACTACGGGGAGCTCGAGACCGCTCTCCGGACCCTCGTCGGCTTCAGCCTCGAACCCGGCACCCTCAGTCGCGTCTTCGCGAAGTCGGGCGGCAACGTCGGGCTGGCGGCCGCCATCGTGGACTCCGCTCATCGGACCGGTCGACTGGTGGTCGAAGAGGGAATCGGGCGTGCGACGGGCGGACTGTGGAGTCCCGCCCTGCGGCTGATGGTCGATGTGATCCTCCATCCGCTGGAGCCCGAGGCGGTCGAGGCCGTCGAGATCCTCGCGCTCCTCGGATCGGCGGACGTCGCGACGGCCGAGAAAGCCGTGGGGCTCGCGATGCTGGGCGAGCTGGAGGACCGTGATTTCGTCACCGTCACGGATTCGGGCGGGCGGAGGATCGTGTCGGTGAGGCCGCCGCTGCTCGTCGAGCATTTCCGCAGCCAGGCGCTCGCCGCCCGGCGGGCCGAGATGCTCGCCCGACTCGACGACCTGCTCGCGTCGGGCTCGTCCTTCGACGACGAGTCGCGGGCCACGCCACGCGACTCGGCGGTGTTCGTGCGGCTCGTGCACGAGCAGACACGGCGGCGCACGTTCGAGGCGCGTGAGGCGTGGCAATCCGCCCAGACGCTCTCGACGGCCACCGCGCTGCTCGCGGCACTGGAGATGGACGGCGCGCACGGCACGGACGAGCTCGAAGCACTGATCGGCGAGGCGCACGGTCTCGACGGCACCGAGCGGGAGCGCGCCGACTGGGACGTCGCGCGTTTCGCCGTCACGGCGGTGCACGGCGGCGATCCCGCCCGCGCCGTCGACGAGCTCCGTGCCCGCGCCTCGGGGATGCCGCGCGAGGCGGGCATCCTGCTCGGACGGGCCGCCGAGATCGAGACCTCGTTCCTCACGATCCCCGAAGACGATCCGCTCGCAGACGTCGCCACGGAGCGCATGTCGTCGGCCGCGCGGTGCGCCGTCCTGCGTGGACGCGCGTTCTGGCTCCTGGCCCGGGGCAGGATCGACGACGCCGAGGACGCGCTGGCGGACCTCTCCGGCGAAGAGGCCGACCCGGATCCGCTCGCCGACGCCCTCGCGGTCTTCGCCCACCTCATGGCCGACCGCTTCC
>JBEVLS010000208.1:0-4066 GCA_040509015.1 Microbacterium sp. | reverse complement strand
CCGAGCGTGCTCGTGCTCGACGAGCCATTCGAATCGGTCGATCCGGTCTCGGCCGCGAACATCCGTGACATCCTGCACGGGTTCGTCGGTTCGGGCGGGACGGTGGTCGTGTCGAGTCACTCGATGGATCTGGTCGAGCGGATGTGCGACAGGGTCGCCGTGATCGCGGGCGGGCGGGTGCTCAGCGCCGGCACGCTCGACGAGGTGCGCGCGGGCAAGCCGCTGGAGGACCGCTTCCTGGAGCTGGTCGGGGGTCGTCGGCACGCGGAGGGACCCGGATGGTTGCGACACTCCTGAGGCTGCGCTTCCGGGTCCTCGGCAATCAGCTCTCGCGCAGCCCGTGGCAGCTCGTGGGCTTCATCCTCGGCGCGCTCTACGGCGCCGGCGTGCTGCTCGGCGCGATCGCGGGACTCATCGCGCTCGGCTTCGGCGAACTCGCCGTCGCCACCAACGTGATCGTCGGGGTCGGGTCGCTCGTGACGCTCGGCTGGATCATCAGCTCGCTCCTCGTTTTCGGTGTCGACGACACCCTCGATCCGGCGAAGCTCGTCGTGTTCCCGATGTCGCTGCGCCGCATGATGGTCGCTCTGACCGTCGCGGGGGTGTGCGGCATCCCCGGCATCGTCACCTCGGTCGCCGCGATCAGCACGCTGGCCACGTGGATCCACTGGCCGATCGCGATCATCGCTGCCGTCGTGAGCATTCCGCTCGCGGTCCTGACCGCCGTCGTCGCCTCGCGCGCCATGGCGTCGCTCGCCTCGGGGCTCGGCGGCAAGCGGCGCTTCCGCGAGGCCTCCGGCATCCTCATCCTCGTCCCGCTGATGCTCGCGGGCCCGATCATCGCGGGGATCGCGACGGGGTTCGCCTTCAACCTCGACACCCTGATCGTCATCGTGCGCGTGCTCGGCTGGACCCCGGTCGGCGCCGCGTGGGCCGTGCCCGCCGATGTCGCCGCCGGGGACTGGGGCGCCGCCGGGGCGAAGCTCGTCATCGCCCTCGCGACGCTCGCCGTGCTCTGGCTGCTGTGGCAGTGGTCCCTGGGCGAGTCGCTGAGGCACCCGCGTCAGCAGTCGGCGGCACGCGTGCAGCCGGGCAGGATCGGGTGGTTCGGTCGTGTGCCCGCGTCGGCGTTCGGCGCCGTCTTCGCGCGGTCGCTGACGTACTGGATCCGCGATCCCCGTTACCTCCGGCAGCTGATCTTCATCCCGATCGTGCCGGTGCTGCTGTGGTTCTACATCCGCGACGGCGACGTCGCGGCCGGACTGAGCTTCACGGCGCCGCTCATCGCGCTGTTCCTCGGGATCGTGCTCTACACCGACATCTCGTACGACGGCACCGCGTTCGGCACCGAGGTCGCTTCGGGCGTCCCCGGTCGCGCAGACCGCGCGGGTCGTACGGCGGCCGCGGCCGTCATCGCGGGTCCGCTGGTGCTCATCGCCGCGATCGTCCCGTTCTTCTTCTCGGGCAACTGGGTGCAGCTCCCGGGCATCCTCGGCATGGCCGTCGGGATCCTGCTGACGTCGTACGCCGTCTGCGCGGTGACGTCGGCGCAGTTCGTGATGCCCGTGGCCTCGTCGGGCGACAGCCCGTTCAAGAAGGTGCCGGGCACCACGTTCCTGCAGGGCCTGATCTTCTTCGGGTTCTGGCTCATCGCGATCGGCCTGTCGCTGCCGACGATCGTCATCGGCATCATCGCGTTCTTCACGAACAACGCGGTGCTGTCGCTGATCGGGGGAACCGTCGGCGTCGTGATGGGCGTCGTGCTGCTCATCGTCGGTGTCAGGGTCGGCGGGCGGACCCTCGACCGCACGGGCCCCGTGCTGCTGTCGCGGCTCAAGGCGATGAAGGGGATCTGACCCGGGTCCGTCAGCCGCCGGTGAGACGCGCGAGCAGCTCGCGATAGCGGTCGGCGGTGCGCTCGACGATATCCGCCGGCAGTGCCGGCGGCTCGCCCTGCTTGTCCCACTCCGCCGCGAGCCAGTCCCGCACGATCTGCTTGTCGAAGCTCGCCATGCGCTCGGCGGGCGTGGAGCCGGCTTCCCAGGCGGCGGCATCCCAGTAGCGCGAGGAGTCGCTCGTGAGCACTTCGTCGGCGAGCGTGAGCACGCCCTGGTCGTCGAGGCCGAACTCGAACTTCGTGTCCGCCAGGATGAGTCCGTGCTCCTCGGCCGTGCGGGCGGCGCGGGCGTAGATCTCGAGCGAGAGGTCGCGCAGCCGCTCGGCGAGATCGGCGCCGACGAGCTCGACGGTCTGATCGAACGAGATGTTCTCGTCGTGCTCGCCCATCGGCGCCTTGTAGGCGGGCGTGAAGATGGGGGCCGGCAGCCGATCGCCGTTCTCGAGGCCCGCGGGCAGGGGGATCCCGCAGACTGTGCCGTCGGCCTGGTACTCGGCCCAGCCCGAGCCCGTGAGATAGCCCCTCACCACGCACTCGACAGGCAGCATGTCGAGGCTGCGGACGACCATGGACCGCCCGGCGACCTCGGCCGGAATGAGGGCGTGCAGGTCGTCGGCGGTGTTGGCCCGCCCGTCGGCGCCGAGGCTCAGCGTGTGCGCGGCGGCGAGATGGTTCGGGATGCCGCGTCCGCCGTCCGCGCCTGCGAGGCGGTCGAACCACCACAGGCTCAGCGTCGTGAGCAGGACGCCCTTGCCCGGGATGCCCGGCGAGAGCACGTGGTCGAACGCGCTGACGCGGTCGCTCGCCACGACGAGCATCCGCCCGCCGGTCTCCGAGCCCGATCCCCCTCCTGAGCTCGTCGAAGGGTCGGCCGGCTCGTACAGGTCGCGCACCTTGCCGGAGTAGACGTGGCGCCATCCGGCGAGGTCGAGGGCGGGGGAGGCATCCGTCACCCGCCCATCATCCCAGACCCGCCCCGCCCTGCTCCGCGATGTCGTATAGTCCATGTGGACTAATCGGTAGGGAGTGATCGTGAAGGATGCCGTCGACCGCCTGACCCCGCTCGGGCTCATGGTGCTCGCGCTGCTCGCCGAGGGCGACATGCACCCGTACGAGATGATCCGCCTCCTCCGCGTGCGGCGCGACGACCGCATGGTCTCGATCACGAACGGCACGATGTACCACACGGTCGGCCGTCTCGAGCGCGCCGGGCTGCTGGCAGAGGTCGGCGTCGACCGTGACGGCAACCGTCCCGAGCGGACGACGTACTCCGTGACCGATGCCGGCACCCGGGCCGTCGTCGAATGGGTGCGGCGCGAGCTTCCGCGCATCGACCGGCCGGCCGAGTTCCGCGTCGCGCTCGCCGAGGCGCACAACCTCG
Organism: Microbacterium sp.; assembly: GCA_040509015.1. Lineage (GTDB taxonomy): Bacteria > Actinomycetota > Actinomycetes > Actinomycetales > Microbacteriaceae > Microbacterium. Next base: position 788 of record JBEVLS010000208.1, on the reverse strand, counting down.
AGCGCGACGAAGCCGTCGCGCTGCTGCGGGACCGGCTGGCCGAGCTGACGCGTCAGCAGGCCGCCCTCGCGGACGGGCACCGCGGCGCCCTCCACCGGCACGTGCCCGAGCAGTACCTGCTCGAGGTCGACCGCGAGGTGGCGCTCCTGGCCGCCGAACTCGCCTGGCTGCACGGCCTCCTCACCCGCCTCGAGGACCCCGCGTTCGTCTGGGGTCCTGATCACGAGCACGACGAACGCTATCTGGCACAACGAAAGGCGGCGCGGCGATGACCGACGCATCGACAACCCCAGCGACCACGGGCGGCCCCGCGACCACCGACGCGTCGGCGACCCGCGCCGGCGCGCGGGGCGCGGCATCCGCTCCTCCGAACACCCCGCGCAGCCCCTGGCCGGCTCTGTGGGCGCTCGTCATCGGGTTCTTCATGATCCTGGTCGACACGACGATCGTCTCGGTGGCGAATCCGGCGATCAAGGCCGCTCTCGACCCGAACACCAACAACCTCGACAACGTCGTGTGGGTGACGTCGGCGTATCTGCTCACCTACGCGGTGCCGCTGCTCATCACAGGGCGCCTCGGCGACCGCTTCGGCCCCAAGAACATCTATCTGATCGGCCTGACGATCTTCACGCTCGCATCGCTGTGGTGCGGATTTTCGGGCACGCTCGAGATGCTGATCGCCGCTCGCGCCGTGCAGGGTCTCGGCGCCGCGCTGATGACGCCGCAGACCATGGCCGTCATCACGCGGACGTTCCCGCCCAACCGCCGCGGCGCCGCGATGGGCCTGT
>JBEVLS010000207.1:0-3127 GCA_040509015.1 Microbacterium sp. | reverse complement strand
ACCGGCGCGATGATCGTGAAGACGCGGATGTCCTCGTGCGGCACGCCGACCGAGAAGAGCCCCGCGGTCGGGAGGCCGTCGGCACCGATGACCGCGCCGTCCTCGGGGCGCACCTCGAGCGCGTCGGAGGCGGTGCCGTCGGGGAACCGCCACGCGCGCGCCGATCCGTTGTCGAGCAGGCGGCGCGCGAGCGGTTCCGTCGTGCGTAGGGCGGACGGCGCCGGGCGCCACGCCTGCACGAGCCGATCGACGGTGAGCCGTGCGACGCCGGGGGCCGAGACCACGACGTCGTCCCCGGAGGGGCCGGCGGTCATCCCCGGCGAGGCGAACCGCACGATCCCGGCGTCGTGCGCGGCGACGAGCTGGCGCGCGCGCCGGAGCGGCGGTCCGCTCCCGAACGACGCCGCCGTGGCGAGGAAGTCGCGGTAGGCGGGGAAGGACTCGGGCGTCAGGCCGCCGAACGCGACGAGGTCGATGACGGCGCCGCGCGCCGCCGCGTAGGAGTGCAGCCCCAGTTTCAGCGGGCTGTCGAGCCCCAGCGCGGCCTCGACCGCATCGCGGCGGACGGCGGCGATGATGTCAGCGCCGGTGGCACCCGGTGCCACGGGATCCGTCGCCTGGGCGAGGTCGGGGCGCAGCGCGGGATCGCCGATGTGGCGGGCGGTCAGCTCATGGATGGGCTCGTCCGTTTCGACGAGTGCACGCAGCAGGGCGTCCGGATCGCGCACGGCGTCCGGCCGCAGACGGGCGAGGGCGCGGATGTGGTCGTACGCGGCATCCCGTTCGATGAGCGGGAGCACGTCGCGCGCGAAGTCGACGGGGCGGCGTGCGTGGAGCGCGGGGAGCGCCGCGCGCAGGATCCGCTGTTCGGGGAAGAAGGGCGGCGCGCCGAAGTCGGGCTTCGCCCGATAGGGCATTCCGCGGCGCGAGCCGGCGATGATCGACGGCTCGCGACCCGACGCGTCGTAGCGCACCTCGCCGTCCGGCAGATCCACGTAGCTGCCGCCGCGCTGCTCGGTGAGCTGGCTGAGCGTGTCGAAGAAGCCCATCCCGAGCCCCTGGACCGCCACGACGTCGCCCGCGGCGATCGTCGAGAGGTCCTGGTCGATGGGGTTGTCGGCGGCGACGATGAGCGGATGCCGCGCCGAGTCGTCGACGTCGGGCCAGCCGGTCGCGAGGATCGCGGCATCCGTCTCGATCACCGTGCCGTCGTCGAGCGGGATGCGCCACCCCGGAGGCAGGGGCTCGAGCGCCTCTGCGCGCGCCGCATGCACGTGGACGCGCAACCCTGCGGGCGCCTCGTTCACGATGCGCGCGAAGCACCAGCGCAGGTAATGGCCGTAGAGCAGGCGCGACGGGTTCGAGTGCCCGATCGTGCGGGCGGCCTCGGCTCGCACCTCGTCGGGGAGCGCGACGAGCGACGGGTCGGCCGTGACGGCGAGGCACCACTGCGCCAGCGACGGACCGGGGACGACGGGGCCCGAGACCTGAACCGAGTCGTCGGTGAAGAGCGTCGACTGCGCGGCGACCGTGTTCATGATCAGGTGCGGGGACTGTCCCTCGCGCCAGATGCGTCCGGATCCCGGAGGGTGGGGATCGACCACGTGCACATCGAGCGGCCCGGCGATCAGCTCGGGCGCGCTCGCGATGATGCGCTCGAGCAGCGACGTACCCCGCACGCTGGCCCCGATGATCGCGATGGAGGGCGCCGAGGAACGGTCGATCGTCATCCCGGCCCTCCCTGCTGCATCTCCATCGTGCCAGGCCGTCGAGACCGCCCCGTTCGCGCCGGCGGATGTGTGACCGACTGTGTCGTCCGATTGTCACCGGTCGCACCGACTTCCATACATTCGAATACGGACGCCGTCCGCGCACCACAGCCTCGTGTCCCACCCCACCCGAATCTCAGGAGCACAGCCATGCCTTCGCCCCGCCGTGGAATCGCCCTCGCCGGCGCCGCCGCCCTCGTCCTCGCGCTCAGCGCCTGCAGCACGCCGTCCGGCGACGCGGGAGGAGACACCGCCGCAGAGCCCGTCGTCTTCGGCGTCGCCCTGCCGCAGACCGGCGACCAGGCGCAGTACGGCGAATACTTCGAGCAGGGCTTCGAGCTCGCGCTCGCGCAGCTCAACGACGCCGGCGGCATCGACGGCCGTCAGGTCGAGCTCGTCTACGAAGACACGCAGGCCGACCCCGCGCAGGCTCCCGCCGTCGCGCAGAAGTTCGTCGACGACGCGTCGGTGCTCGCCGTGCTCGGCGACTTCGGCACACCCGCCACGGCAGCGGCGAGCCCCATCTACCAGGATGCCGGTCTCGTGCAGTTCGCGTTCTCGGCCTCGGCCTCGACGGTCACCGACCCGGGCGACTACGTCTTCGCGACGTGGGTGTCGCAGGAGTACGAAGCGCCCCGCCTCGCGGAGTTCGCCGCGGAGCAGGGCGACACCGCGGCCGTCTTCTACCACGACACCGATTGGGGCCTCAACACCCACGGCTTCTTCTCGGAAGGCGCCGAGGAGGCCGGCCTCGAGGAGGTCTACGCGACCGGGTACAACCCCGAGACCACCGACTACCGGCCGCTCCTCCTCGCCGCGCAGGCGGAGGACCCCGAGGTCATCGTGCTCATCTCGTACGCCGCGGACGGCGCGCTCATCACCGCGCAGGCGCGCGAGCTCGGCATCGAGGCGCCGATCGTCGGCATCAGCTCGATCTACAACCAGCAGTTCATCGAGCTCGCCGGCGACGCCGCCGAGGGCGTGCAGACGCTGAGCTACTTCACGCCCGAGAACCCCGACGAGACGGTCCAGCAGTTCATCGCCGACTTCGCCGCGGAGTACGACGTCGAGACGCCCTCCGACTACGCCATCCGCGCCTACGACGCCCTGAACATCGTGGCGGATGCCGCGACCGCGGCGTCGGAGAGCGGAGACCTCACGCGCGAGAGCCTGCGCGACGCGCTCGCCGCGGGTGAAGACGTCCCGACGATCCTCTACGGTCCGATCACCTTCTCGGACAACCGCCGCGTCACGGACGCGGAGCAGTTCGCGCTCGTCATCCGCGACGGCGCGTTCGTCCTCGCCGAATAGCACGCAGAGCAACCCGCGCCCTGTCCGGGCACCCGCGTCGGCGGGTG
>JBEVLS010000206.1:0-5363 GCA_040509015.1 Microbacterium sp. | reverse complement strand
ACATGCTCTCTGACATCCTCATGCCTTTCCTCGACCTGCAGGCCGAGCGCCCTGTCGACGACTATCTGGCAGCTCTTCGGCTGTTCGAGGATGTCGTCGACGATGTCGATGTCGTGGTCCCGGGCCACGGCTCCGTAGGGTTCGGAGTCCTCGGAGCGCGGATCGATCAGGATCGCGCATACGTGGAAGCGATCCGCGACGGTCGCGAGACCGGCGACCCGCGCGTCGGTCCCGATGCCCCGCTGTCCTGGCTCCCCGACGTGCACGCGTTCCAGGTCGAGCGCCTGACCCGCTGACGCCGGGCGCGGCATCCGGAAACTCATCCGAGATCGGTGTATCACGGGGGATCTTCCGCACTCCGGCATGGTGTGGACACAATGGGCGCTATGACGCACACCGGTGCCGAGGAATCCGAGTCCTCGGTCGAACCGACGCGCTGGGAGCGCGCGGCCGAGTACTTCGAGCTGTGGCGAGGCGGCGACAGCCGGGCGATGGACGAGCTGGTCCGTCTCATGAGCCCCGTGCTGTGGCACGTCGTGCGCGCGTACGGGCTCGACCGGGCCCTCGCGGAGGACGTCGTGCAGACGACGTGGCTGACGCTGGTGCGCAGCCACGCGTCGATCATCGAGCCGAAGGCCGTGTCGGGGTGGCTCACGATGTGCGCCCGCCGCGAGGCGTGGCGGGTCGGCAAGCAGCACCGCCGTGCCGACGCGACCGAGGCCGAGACGCTCGAGCCCCACCTGCCCGTCCACGAACCAGCCGAGCAGACGGCGGCCCGAGACGACGAATCGCGTCGCCTGTGGAGCTCCGTCGGCCGGCTCGACGAACGATGCCAGCGGCTGCTGCGCGTCGTCGCGTTCGAGGACAGACCCGACTATGCGCGCATCGCGAAGGACCTCGCCATGCCCATCGGGTCGATCGGACCGACGCGTCAGCGCTGTCTCGGCAAGCTCCGCGCCCTGCTGGAGGGCGACGGATTCGGAGGAGGCCGCCATGGAAACTGAAGACTTCGCCGCCGATGCGGCACTGTTCGCACGACTACGCCGCATCTGGGAGGAGGTGGACCCCGTGCCGGTCGATCTCGTCGACCGGATGGTCGCGGCGGTCGCCGTCGAAGACCTCTCGAGGGAGTACGCGCTTCTCACACTCGTCGAGTCGTCCGAGCTCGCCGCGGTGCGAAGCACCACCGACACCGCGACCCTGCAGTTCAGCGACGGCTCGACGACCGTTCTGCTGCACGTCACCGTGACCGGTGACGGAACCCACCGCATCGACGGCTGGATCGACGCCCCCGCGCTGGCGATCCGCCTCGTCCAGGACGGTCGTGAGTACGCGACCGACCCCAGCGAGCAGGGCCGGTTCGCCTTCGAGGACGTCGCCCACGGCGTCTCGCATCTGCGACTCGTCGTCAAGGACTCCACGGGCGATCTCAGAGACTTCCAGACCCCGCAGTTCGAGGTCTGATCACCCCCGACGAAAGGCATCCGAATGGTCGACGATCCGGACTTCCGAACGTGGCGCGAACGAGAAGCGGCCGCCGAACCGCTCGGCGCCGAGCTCGACCCCCGCCGCGACGCGGTGCCGGGGGTCACGGCGTTCGGGACGGTCTACGTGCGCGGCCAGCTCATCATCTCGGGCGAGACCGACGCCGCGCTGTCCTCGTTGCGGGATGCCGGAGCCGAACTCGGGTGGGACGTCGAGCCCGAGACGATCCGCGACGGCGACCGCCGCTTGACGCGCGCGCGCATCGTGCAGGCGCCGCAGAAGCGGCTCGACGACGAGCCGGTGCCGCAGGTGGATGCGTGGCGGCTTCTGCAGCAGGCGCGACGTCGCATCCTCGAACGGCGGCTGCTGCAGGGCGGCCGGACGCGCGGCATCGCGACCGGACAGGACGCCGACGCCACGGCGGAGGCGAAGCGGCAGGTGTCGCTCGCGGCGTCCCGATCCCTGGACCCCGGAGCCGCGCCGCGCGACTTCGCCGAGGAGCACGCCATCATCGCCGGCGACTCGACCCTGCGCGGCGTGGGGCTCGACCACGTCCTCTACGTCGACCCGATCGGACTCAATCCCCACGGACGCACCAACCCGCACGGCCGGACGAATCCCCACGGGCGCACGAACCCGCACGGCCGCACGAACCCCGCCGGCGTCGACGGGTACGCCTACGCCGGCACCGGCGGCCTCGAAGTGGTCGACTTCGTCGGCGCACGACCCGCCCGCACGAAGACCCTGTCGCCGAGCGGCCGTCGGCCGGTCGTCGCCTTCCTGGACACCGGCTGCGGCACCCATCGCTGGCTGCTCGACGAGGATGACGACCCGGTCGTCCGGCACGTCGACCTCGCGCCGGGCCAGGTCATCGGGGTGGACGACCCCACGACCGACCCCGAGGTGTACGGCGACCAGGCCGGTCCCCGCGACGGGTTCCTCGACGACGCCGCCGGTCACGGCACCTTCGTGGCGGGCATCATCCGCCAGGCGTGCCCGGAAGCCGACCTGATCGCGATACGCGTCGCCGACAGCAACGGCACGGTGATCGAGCACGAGTTCATCGCGGCGATCGAGGAATTGGCCGAGTGGGTCGCCGCCGGCAATCCCGTCGACGTCGTGAACCTCTCGCTCGGCTACTACCACGAGACCCCCGAGGACGGTCTGTTCAGCACACGCCTCTACGACGCGCTCCGCGATCTGCGCGCGCACGGCGTCGTGGTGGTCTGCTCGGCCGGCAATGACGCCACCGATCGCCCGACCTTCCCCGCGGCGCTGTACGACTGGGGCGACGCCGATCTGGGGCTGAAGGACGAGGACTCGCTCGCGCGACACGTCGCCGTGGGCGCCCTGAACCCCCAGCACACCTCGCTCGCCCTGTACAGCAATCTCGGCGCGTGGGTGACGACGTACGCCCCCGGGACGTCGGTGCTCAGCATCTTCCCGGCGCTCAAGGGAGGTGTGCAGGCGGGATCGACCGCCGACCTCTATCAGCGGCGTCGGCAGAGCCTGGACCCCGACGACTACAGCGGCGGTTTCGCGATCTGGAGCGGCACGTCGTTCGCCTCGCCGTACGTCGCCGGGCGGATCGCCGCCGACCTCGCGGACGATCTCATGAACGGCAGTGCGAAGGCTGCGACGTCGGCCCGCGTCGCGCAGACGCTGTCGGCCCTGGCCGCGGAGGACGCCTCGCGCATCGGCTCCTGAGACCGCTCTCGCGGAGCCCGCAGCGACGCGCCATCATGTGAAGGTGACCGCGAACGCGGACAGGCTCTACGACCGCGGCGTGGACCTCGTCAATCAAGGGCGCTACGCCGCTGCGCGCCGCGCTCTCGCAGCCGCGGCCGAGGCTGCGGCATCCGCCGGCGATGCCGACCTCGCCGCGCGCGTCGACGGCACGACCGCCTACCTCCTCGCCCGCCTCGGCGACATCGACGCGGGTCTGTCGCTGTGCCGCCGCGCTCTGCGCAGTCGACGCATCGCACCGGCGACGAGAGCGATCCTCGCCGGGCAGATGGGCGCGCTCGAACTCGAGCGCGGAGCGTTCGACCGCGCCGCGGATTGGCTCACGCGGGCGATCGACGCCTTCGACGGCGACCCGGTGCGCAGCGCCAACATGCGCATCAATCGCAGCCTGGCGCAGATGCAGAGAGGGCGATGGGATGCCGCGCGCGACGACCTCGTGTGGGCCGAGGCGGCGTACCGGGCGGCCGATCTGACGCTGGAAGCAGACCAGGCGGTCCACAACCGCGGCTATCTCGCGATGCTCACCGGCGACCTCGTGCAGGCGCTCGCGGACATGCAGTCCGTGCGCGAGCCGCTCGACGAGGAGTCGGACTTCTGGGGTGCGGTCAACGAGCTCGACCGGGCCGAGGTCCTGCGCGACGCGGGACTCGTCACCGAGGCCGAGCGCAGCCTCGACCACGTCGCCCGTGTCTTCGGCCGTCACCACGCCCCGGGCGACCGCGCCCGCGCCGAGTACCAGCTCGCCCGATCGCTCCTCGACCACAGCCCGGCACGGGCGGCCGACGTCGCGGCGGCATCGGCCCGTCGCTTCCGCGGGCTCGGCAGCGAGGCGTGGGCGACGCGCGCGGACGCCGTGCGGCTGCGCGCCCGCCTGTCGCGGGGACGACTCGACTACGGCGGCCGTCCGGCGCAGACCGGGCGGCAGCCTTCGGCCACCGCGATCGACGCCCTCGCCGCGTCGCTGGAGTCCTTCGGGTTCCCCCACGACGCGGCGGCTCTGAGGCTCACCGCACGGCTCGCGGCGCTGCGGCGCGGCATCCCTCCGAAATCAGGAGCCCCGCGCGTGCGGCGCGAGTCGCCCGTCGAGGTCGCTCTGCTCGGTCACGAGGTCGCCGCCGAGAGCGCGCGTCGTCGCGGACGCGAGTCGGAGGCCCGGCGACGGGTGGCGCGGGGCATCGACCTGCTCGAGACGTCCCAGCAGGTGGGGGCGAGCCTCGAGCAGCAGGGGCTCCTCTCGCGCCAGGGGCTGCCGCTCATGAGCGTGGGGCTCGCATCGGCACTGCGCTCGCGACGCCCCGACGTGGTGCTGGAGTGGTCGGAGCGATCGCGGCACCTCCAGACGCAGGTCGTCCCACTGCGGCCGCCACCTGATCCGGTGCTCGCGTCCGAGCTCGAGGAGCTGCGCCGCATCCGCCTGGCGAACCCGGACGGGGACTGGCTCGCGGACCCTCGCGTCGAGATCCTGCGGTCACGGGCGCGCGAGCGCCAATGGTCGGGCATGCAGGCCGCCTCGGTGCACGAGCGGATCGACCTCGAGGTGCTGCGGGCGGCGCTCGACGGCGACACCGCTCTCGTATCGCTCGTCTTCGACGGTCGCACGCTCGTCGCCCTCGTCGTCACGGGCAGGACGGCGGCGATCGTCGACCTCGACTGGCCGCGTGTGCGTGCCGCGCTCGACGGCCTGCGTGCCGATCTCGATGTCTCGGCGGCGGTTCGCTCAGGACCCATCGCCCGGATCGTGCAGGCCGCACTCGCGTCACGACTGGAGATCCTGTCGCGTGAGACTCTCGAGCGGGCGCTGGAGGTCGCGGGCGATCCCGCGCGAGTGGTGCTGACCGTGCCCGGGATCCTCGCCGGGGTGCCGTGGGCGATGCTCCCCGCGCTGCGCGGTCGGCCCATCACCGTCGCCCCGTCGGCGTCGCACTGGGTCGCCGCGACGCGCGCGCCCGCCCCTCGCCCGCGTCGGGCGCTCCTCGCCGCCGGTCCGCGGGTCGCCCGCGGCGACGAGGAGGTCGCGCTGGCGGCCACGGCGTGGGCGGACCGCACGGTGCTGCGCGGCGACGCCGCGTCTGTCGCGGCCGTCACCGCCGCGGCATCGGGTGCCGACGTCCTCCACGTGGCGGCCCATGGCC
>JBEVLS010000205.1:0-6420 GCA_040509015.1 Microbacterium sp. | reverse complement strand
GCCAGCAGGTAGCTCTCCTTGAGCGTGTCGGCGGCGTGCTGCTGCCAGGTGTCGTCGGGGTCCATCGTCGAGAGGGCCGCGTTGATCCCGCCCGCGGCGAGAGACGTGTGGGCGTCGTTCTTGGGTCGCTTTCCGAGCGCGAGCACGTCGACGCCCGCTTCGGCGAGTTCGATGGCGGCCCGCAGACCCGACCCGCCGGTGCCGATCACGAGGACGGACGTGGACAGGCGGCGTTCGGTGGGAGTCATGGGGCGACCGTACGGCGATCTCGACGATTACTCCAATGCATATCTGTGAGTTAACCGATAGCGTTTCAACATGAATCTGGATCAGTTGAAGAGCTTCGTCACCGTCGCCCAGCTCGGCAACTTCACCCGAGCGGCGGACGAGCTGCACCTTGCCCAGCCGTCGCTGAGCCGGCAGATCTCGGCGCTGGAGCACGACCTCGGAGCCGCGCTGCTGCATCGGTCTCGGAGCGGGAGCACACTGACCGCGGCGGGGGAGTCGCTGCTGCCGCTGGCCCGGCGCATGCTCGCCGACGCCGACTCGGTGCGCAGTGAGCTCGACGAGCTCGCGGGTCTGCGCAGGGGTCGCGTGCGTCTGGGCGCCACTCCGACCCTGTGCGTGAGCGTCGTCGCCGACGGACTGAGCCTCTTCCACGGAGCGCACCCGGGCGTCGAGCTCCACATCAGCGAGCAGGGGTCGAGGCGGCTCCTCGAGGAGCTCGCGGCGGGTGAGCTCGACTTCGCCCTCATCACGACGTCGGATGCCGCGGCCGCCGACCGCTTCGCCGTCACTCCGCTCCTGGTGGAGGAGCTCGTGGTGATCTCGTCGGCCCAGGCTCCTCCGATCGCCTCGGGCGACGGCATCCGTCTCGAACACGTCGCGCGACTTCCGCAGGTCGTCTTCCGCTCGACGTACGACCTGCGCGCGACGACGGATGCCGCGTTCCAGGCAGCGGGCGTCACGCCCGACGTCATCATCGAAGGCGTCGAGATGGATGCGGTGCTGCGTTTCGTGGAACGCGACATCGGCGTCGCGATCGTGCCGTCCACGGCGCTCATCGACCGCCCGGGACTGCGCGCCACCCGGCTCGTCGATCCGACGCTCACCCGCACGATCAGCATCGCGCGGATGGCTGACATCGCGCCCTCCGCCGCGGCGCAGTCGATGGAGCGCACGATCACCCGTGCGGCGACGGTGCTGGCCTCGCGCCCGGGCAGCACCATGCGCCTGGCACCTGTGCACGGCGTGGTGGAGACCGCGCCGCCCTGGAGGGCGTAGACTGTCGAGCGATAGGCGGGCTCTCACCCGTCTCGCCCCGGCCTCGTGGTAAAGGTCGGGGCTTCTTCTTTGCCCCGACGCCGGATCCCGCCACTAGTGGCGTGCCTCGCAGATGTCCAGCCCTCCTGCCGCCCGGGTCCTGCTGGCAGGCTGGGACGACGCGACGATGAGGAGCATCATGAAGCAGCGCACGCTGGCCGGCCGGCAGGTCTCGGCGATCGGACTGGGCGCGATGCCCCTGTCGATGAACAACGACAAGCAGACGCCATCGCACGACGACGCGGTCGCGACCGTGCACGCCGCGCTCGACGCGGGCGTGACCTTCATCGACACGGCGGACATCTACGCGCCCGCGTGGGACGCGGTGGGCCACAACGAGCAGATCGTGGCCGACGCGCTGCGCACCTGGAGCGGTGATGCGTCGAGCATCTTCGTCGCCACCAAAGGCGGTATCACGCGAAGCGAGGGCGAGGTCTGGGGCCGTGACGGATCCGCCTCGCACCTGCGTTCGGCGGTCGAGAAGTCTCTCGAGATCCTCGGTGTCGACACGATCGATCTCTATCAGTACCACCGGCCCGACCGCTGGCTCGTCTACGGCGATGTCATCGCGACGCTCGCCGGCCTTCAGCGGGATGGGCTCATCCGCGCCGTGGGGATCTCGAACGCCAGCGTCGAAGAGATCGAGATCGCGGTGCAGGTCCTCGGCGAGGGCAACCTCGCGAGCGTGCAGAACGAGTTCTCGCCGCGGCATCCGGGAAGCATCGATGAGCTGCGGTTCTGCGGTGAGCGTGGGATCGCGTTCCTGCCGTGGAGCCCGCTCGGCGGCACGGGCGGAGGAGGGCGGGGCGTCGGCGAGCGGTTCACCGCGTTCCGCGAGATCGGCGAGGAGCACGGCGTGAGCCCGCAGCAGATCGTCCTCGCCTGGGAGCTCGCGCTCGACCCGCACGTCATCCCGATCCCCGGCGCCCGACGAGCGGAATCCATCGTCGATTCGGCGAAAGCCTCGGATCTCGAGCTCAGCGACGACGAGATCTCGCTCCTGTCGCGGTCCGTCGGCATCTGGGACTGACTCCCCCTCACGGGGGAGGCGCGACGGGGACGGTGTCCGTAGCGTCGGGAACAGGAGGACGACCATGACTTCTCAGGAGAGCCCCACCCCGCAGATCGCGATCTGGTACTTCGTCGGCGCGACGTTCGTCTTCGCCGCGCCGGTGATCTTCTTCCCGGACGCCGGTGTGTGGCTGCGGATCGCCACACTCGCGCTCGGTTTCGCCCTCATCGTCGTCGGTGGGATCCAGCTCGGCCGCGAGATCACTCAGCGCCGCGAGAACAAGGCGGCCGCGCCGCCGCCGTTTCCGCCGCCGCCGGTTGCGCCTCCTCCGGTTGCGCCGCCGGCGGTTGCGCCTCCGCGGGACGCGCCTCCGCGAGACGGTGGAGCGAGCTAGGGCGCGAGGCGGATGCGACCGCGCGTGAAAGGTAGCGCCGGCGCCCGATACTCGAGCGACGGCGGGTCCGCGGGCTCGAGTGCGATGTCGGCCTGCCCGAATCGCCAGGCGCGATTGAAGAGGAACACGCTCAGCGCGACCGTCTCGTCCGCCGCGACCTGCCACGTGCCGAGGCCCCACTGCACAGGCTGGCCGCGACCCGCGATCACGAGCGTCGGCCGGATGCCTGCGTACAGAGCGAACCACGGCTTGCGCAGGGTGAGCTCGACCCGGCGGGTGTCGTTCGGGACGGTGGTGGGCATGGGACTCTTCCGGAGGGGGTTGCCGATGACGGCGTGTCTCTAGATGTGTAACACGACGCGTGCGGCTGCGCCGCCCCGAACACGCGGTCGGGGTGCTCGGGCGCGGGTTATACCGCGCCCGCGCCTCCGGCACCATCCACCGGGCGTCATCCGCCGAGCGGCGTAGTCTCCCTCTGTTCGTGACGTGCGGACGAGGAGGACCGAATGAAGATCCAGCATCCGTTCCGCACGGCTCTCATCGCGACGCTCGGCGTCGGCGTGGGCCTGCTTCTCATCGGCGGCGTCCAGACGCTGTCGACGATCCTGCTCTACGTGGGCACGGCCCTGTTCCTGTCGCTCGGACTCGACCCCGTGATCTCGTGGCTCCAGCGCCGCAGACTGCCGCGCTGGGCCGCCGTCCTGATCGTCCTGCTGGCGCTCCTGATCCTCCTGGCCGGCGTGATGCTGCTCATCGTGCCGATCATCGCGCAGCAGATCGGCCAGCTCGTCAAGGCGATCGCGAAGGTGGTGGACTCAGGCACCTTCCTGCCCGACATCGAGGACTGGGTGACGGGCATCTTCCCGGGCGTCGACATCGGCGAGATCACCGCCTACGTCCAGGATTGGCTGTCCAGCCTCGACTACGCCTCGATCGGCGGCGGCCTCATCGCGGTCGGCGCGACGATCATCGGCGGCCTCGCGGGCACCTTCATCGTCATCATCCTCACGATCTACTTCACCGCGGCGGTGCCGAACCTGAAGAAGGCCGTGTACCAGCTGGTCCCCGCGTCCAAGCGCCCGCGCTTCGTGGAGCTGAGCGAGCAGATCACCGACTCGGTGGGCTACTTCGTCATGGGTCAGGTGAGCCTCGGCGTGATCAACGGCATCCTGAGCGCCATCTTCCTGTCGATCATCGGCGCGCCCTTCCCCGCCGTCCTCGCGGTCGTCGCCTTCCTCTTCTCGATCATCCCGCTCGTGGGAACCCTGACCGGCTCGACGCTGATCGTGCTGACGTGCTTCATCCCGGGCCTCGGGTCGCCGACGATCGGCATCATCGCCGCCGTCTACTACCTCATCTACATGCAGGTCGAGGCCTACGTCATCTCGCCGCGCATCATGGGCCGCGCGGTCGCCGTGCCCGGCGCGGTCGTCGTCATCTCCGCGCTCGCCGGCGGCGCCCTGCTCGGCATCCTCGGTGCTCTGGTCGCGATCCCGATCGCCGCGAGCATCCTTATCCTCTACCGCCAGGTCGTCATCCCGCGTCAGAACGAGAGGTAGCCGACGAGGTGGCGCTCGCGGCCGCGAACGTAGGCTGAGTCCCGATGCGAGAGTTCGGACGAGGGATGGCGCTGCTGGCGCGCGGCTTCGCCTACTGGCCGCGGCGTCCCGGAGTGATGGCGCTCGGCCTCGTCCCCGCGGCGATCGTCGGGGTGCTGTTCGTCGGGGGACTGGTGGCGCTCGGCGTGGCGCTGCCCGGCATCACCGAAGCGGTGACCCCGTTCGCCGGAGCGTGGCCGGCACTGTGGGCCACCGTCATCAGGGTCGCCATCGGCACCGCCCTGCTCGGCGCCGCGCTCGTGCTGGTCGCCGTCACCTTCACGGCCCTCACGCTCGTCGTCGGCGAGCCGTTCTACGAGCGCATCTGGAGGATGGTCGAGACCGACCTCGGCGACGCCGAGATCGACGCGGACTACGGCTTCTGGCGCGCGCTGAGAGATGGAGCGGTCCTGGTCATGCGAGGCATCGCGGTCGCGGTCCTGGCCGCCCTGATCGGGCTCATCCCGCTCGTCGGGGGAGTCCTGGCGACGATCGTGGGCGTGCTGATGACCGGGTGGCTGCTCGCGAACGAGCTCACTTCGCGCGCCCTGACCGCACGAGGCATCCTCCCCGCCGACCGTCGGAGGCTGCTGCGCGGCGGCCGCGCCCGGGCGCTGGGGTTCGGCGTCGCGACGCAGCTGTGCTTCCTCGTGCCGGGCGGCGCGGTCGCCACGATGCCGGCTGCCGTGGCCGGCTCCACGCTGCTCGCGCGGTCTCTTCTCGACGGCGCGACGGCGGCGTCAGGGACCGGAGCCGAGAGCGCACGGCGATGAGCGACTCCCGCGGCCGGACGGACTCCCCGTCGGACGACGAGCGCTGGCTCGTCATCGGCGGGCGGCGATGGCGGCGCACCGACCCCGTCCTCGACGACGCCGTCGTCACCGCGCTGACATCGCACCTCGGACGCGGTCGTGCCGCGGTGCGGACCGCTCGGCGTGACGATGACGACGAGGCGCTCGCAGCCGCGCGTCGTCGGGTCGACCTCGCCAAGCACGGATTGGGGGAGCGCGGTCCTCGCTGGTGGGAGGAGCCCGAAGCGGCGCGGATCGATCGTGCCCGCGAGGCCCTCCGCCTGCTCGACGCGCCGGACTAGGGGCTCGTGCGGTCGAGGACTCCGGGAACGGACTCGCGGCATCCGCCTGTCAAGCCCCTCACCGGCTGACCGCCCATCGGGCTGAATGGAGACACCGCACTTCCCCCGACCGAAAGGCACCTCATGGCGCAGATCATCGAGACGATCGATGTGGACGTTCCCGTCCGCACGGCATACAACCAGTGGACGCAGTTCGAGAGCTTCCCGCACTTCCTCGACGAGGTGGAGTCGATCACGCAGACCGACGCCACGCACACGCACTGGAAGGTCAAAGTGGGCGGATTCGAGCGCGAGTTCGACGCCGAGATCACCGAGCAGCACCCCGACGAGCGCGTCGCGTGGAAGAGCACGGGCGGCGACACCGATCACGCCGGCGTCGTCACGTTCCACAAGCTCAGCGACACCTCCAGCAAGGTCACCGTCCAGCTCGACTGGGAGCCCGAGGGTGTCATCGAGAAGCTCGGCTCGCTCGTCGGTGCGGGCAGCCACGCCGTGAAGAAGGATCTCAAGAACTTCAAGGAGTTCATCGAGACGTCCGGCAGCGAGACGGGCGCGTGGCGCGGAGATGTCGACGCCTGAGCGCGACTCGTCCGATCACCGCCGTCCGCTCCACGGGCGGCGGTGAGTCGTGGTCGAGTCGAGGCCGGGTGTGACCGCCCGACTCGAGACGGCGATCCGCGATCTGCTCGCAGCGCGGGCCGCCACCTCGACGATCTGTCCTTCGGATGCCGCGCGCGCCGTCGATGCCGAGGGGTGGCGCGACCTCATGGACGACGCCCGCGAGGCCGCCCGCAGGCTGGTCGCGGCCGGTGAGGTCGAGATCACCCAGGGCGGAGAGGTCGTCGAGCTGTCCACCGCACGCGGTCCGATCCGGATCCGCACGCGACGGACTCCGAGCTGACGCGACGGCGCGTCACGTCGACGTCACGCGGGGTCCGCGGGGTGCATCCCCGACAGTCTGCCCCGCGCTCCAGAACGACGGAAGCGGCCTTCGATGCTG
>JBEVLS010000204.1:0-6751 GCA_040509015.1 Microbacterium sp. | reverse complement strand
TGCCGAACAGCGGGATGTGCGACGGGAGGGGCGGATGGTGGAGGGCGAGGATCGTCCCCAGGGGCGCGGGCGTGGCGAGCAGGTCGCGCAGCCACGCGAGCTGCTCGTCGTCGATGTCGCCGTGATGCCAGCCCGGCACCGTCGAATCGAGGGCGATCAGACGCAGCCCGCCGAGATCCCAGACGCCGGTGACCGGCTCTTCGCTGGGTTCGAGGTCGAGCAGGTCGCGCCGCAGCGCCGGCCGCTCGTCGTGATTGCCGGCGACCCACACGACCGGCGCGCCGAGGCGCTCGGCGACGGGCTCGACGGCCGCGCGCAGCGCGCGGTAGGCCTCGGGTTCTCCGAGGTCGGTCAGATCGCCGGTGAACACGATCGCGTCGGGCCGCAGCTGCATCCGCTCGACGACCTCGAGGGTGCGTCGCAGATTCGCCGCCGTGTCGATGTATCCGCTGAGCGGGACGTCGCCTGCGAGCAGGTGCGTGTCACTCAGATGCAGGATCGTGCGCGCGGCGGGCGGATGCTGACCGAACTGGACGGATGCCGCCTCGTCGGCCGCCTTCGCTGCGCCGTCGGCGCCCGGAGTCGGCGGAGTGACCATGACGCCAGCCTATTGCGGGCGTAGGACGTCAGTGGTTGAAGAAGATGAGGAGCAGTCCGCCGATCACCGCGGCGGCGCAGACGGCGAAGCATCCGTAGGCCGCGACGAGCGCGACGTTCTTCTGGGCGTCCGTCAACGGGCTCTTCTTGGCGGCCTTCGCCGCCGCCTTCTCCGCCCGGCGGGCCTCTTTCTCGGTGATCACGGTGATGGCGTCGGTGAACTCCGCGGGCGCCACGACGGGGGCTCGCCCCGCCCGCACGAGCAGTCGCAGCCCGAGGGCGTAGAAGGTCACGATCGTCACGGCGCCGATGAGGGCTGCGATGAAGACCTGGAGGAACGCGATCCAGTTGATGACGATCATCGGCCCTGCTCCTTCTTCGCCGCTTCGCGCTTGGCACGCCGCGCCTCTTCGCGAATCGCCGCGCGCTGGCGACGCGTGGGCGGCGGGTTGCGCTTCACCTTGACGGCGGCGCCCGAGTCGGCGACCTCGCTCATCGCGTTGTTCGCCGTGACGGCGCTGCGGCGGGAGCGGGCGAACAGGCCGAGGATGATCACGACCGCGATGACCGCGTCGATGAGGACGCCCCAGAAGCCGAACCACACGACCACGAGGGCCGCGGCGGCACCCACGGCGCCCGAGGCGGGCAGAGTCAGCAGCCAGCCGACCATGATGCGCCCGACGGTGCGCCAGCGCACGGTGGAGCCGCGGCGGCCCAGGCCCGAGCCGATGACCGAGCCCGAAGCGACCTGCGTCGTCGAGAGCGCGAACCCGAGGGCGCTGGAGGCGAGGATCGTCGACGCCGTCGACGCCTCCGCCGAGAAGCCCTGCGCGGGCTTCACATCGGTGAGTCCCTTGCCGAGCGTGCGGATGATGCGCCAGCCGCCCATGTAGGTGCCGAGCGCGATCGTCACGGCGCACGCGACGATGACCCACAACTGGGGGTCCGCGTCGGCCGACGACTGCCAGCCCACCGTGATCAGGGCGAGCGTGATGATGCCCATCGTCTTCTGCGCGTCGTTGGTGCCGTGCGCGAGGGCGACGAGCGACGACGTGAAGATCTGGCCCCACCGGAACCCGTCGCGTCCGTCGGGCTTCGCGTCGTACCGGCGGGTGAGCGCGTACGCGATCTTCGTCGCCGCGAAGGCGATGAGACCGGCCGTGAGCGGGGCGATCAGCGCGGGGAGGATGACCTTGCTGAGCACGACCCCGAAGTCGATCGCCATCGCCCCGACGCCCACGAGGGTCGCGCCGATGAGGCCCCCGAACAGCGCGTGCGACGACGACGAAGGAAGCCCCAGCAGCCACGTCAGCATGTTCCACGTGATGGCGCCGATGAGGCCGGCGAAGATGATCGCGGGGAACACCGCCGACGAGATCTCATCTTCGCGGATCATGCCGCCCGAGATCGTCTTCGCGACTTCGGTCGACAGGAACGCGCCCACGAGGTTGAGGACGGCCGCGAGCAGCACCGCGGTGCGGGGCTTGAGGGCTCCCGTCGCGATCGGCGTCGCCATCGCGTTCGCGGTGTCGTGGAAGCCGTTCGTGAAGTCGAAGAACAGCGCCAGTGCGATGACCAGCACGATGATCAGGGTTGCGGCTTCCACCGTTCGCTTTCCGTTGAGAATGCAGGGAATGTGGTGTCGACGATGTCGACGTGACGAACGAACAGTTCACCCAGTGTTCAGCAACCGGCAACCGGCCAGACAAATCCTTACACCGCCCTCGCCTCCGGTCAACTCAGCTCGCGCCCGCGCGAGGCGACTACCGTGGAGCCGTGACCGTCCACGACTCCGCAGCGTCCGCATCCGCCCCCGTCGCCGCCTCGCGACCCGTCATCCGATCCCACCACGGCGACGATGTCGAAGACCGGTACGAGTGGCTGCGGGCCAAGGAGGATGCCGAGGTCATCGCCCATCTCGAGGCCGAGAACGCCTACACGGCTCAGCGCACGGCGCACCTCGAAGGCCTCCGCGAGGCCGTCTTCGGCGAGATCAAGGGACGCACCCTCGAGACCGATCTCTCGGTGCCGACGCGACGCGGGGACTGGTGGTACTACGGCCGCACGGTCGAGGGTCAGCAGTACGGCATCCAGTGCCGCGCCCCTCTCGCCTCCCCCGACGACTGGACGCCGCCCGTGCTGTCGCCCGATGCCGACGTGCCCGGCGAGCAGGTGCTGCTCGACGGCAATGTCGAGGCCGAAGGACACGACTTCTTCTCGCTGGGCAGCTTCGAGGTCTCGAACGACGGCGCCCGCATGCTGTACGGCGTCGACGTCGCCGGCGACGAGCGCTACACGATCCGCGTGCGCGACCTCGGGACCGGCGAGCAGCTGGCGGACGAGATCCCCGACACGTTCGCGGGCGCCTCGTTCTCTCCCGACGGGCGCTTCGTCGTCTACACCACGGTGGACGACGCCTGGCGACCCGACACCGTCTGGCTCCACGAGCTCGGAACCCCCGTCGAGCAGGACGAGAAGCTCTTCCACGAGCCGGACGAGCGGTACTGGGTCGGAGCCGGATTCACACGCAGCGACCGCTACCTCGTCATCGGCCTCGGCTCGTCCATCACGTCCGAGGAGTGGCTGCTCGATGCCGACGACCTGCGCGGCGAGCCGCGTGTCGTCTGGCCCCGCTCCGAGGGCGTCGAGTACGACAGCGACCACGCGGTCGTCGACGGCGAGGACGTGCTGTTCATCCTGCACAACGACGGCGCCCTCGACTTCGAGCTCGTGCGGGTCGCGGCATCCGACCCCACCGGCCCCCGCACGGTCGTCGTGCCCCATCGCGCCGGCGAGCGCCTGCTCGGCCTGTCGACCTTCCGCGACTGGGGGGTGCTGGGCTACCGGCGGGGCGGACTCCCCCGCCTCGGTCTGCTGGACTACACCTCGGGTGCCGTGGACGAGATCGACTTCGACGAACCGCTCTACGCCGTGGGCTCGGGCGGCAACCCGGAATGGGCCCCGCCGGTGCTGCGCATCGGGTACGGGTCGTTCATCACGCCGAGCACCGTCATCGAGCTCGAGATCGCGACGGGCGAGCGTCACATCCGCAAGCAGCAGCCGGTGCTCGGGGGCTATGACCCCGCCGACTACGCGCAGGCTCGTGTGTGGGCGACGACGCAGGACGGCACGGAGGTGCCGATCTCGCTCGTGTGGAAGCAGTCGTTCGGGGATGCCGGGATCGCCCCGCGTCCGCTCCACCTGTACGGCTACGGCTCGTACGAGCACTCGATCGAGCCCGGCTTCTCGGTCGCCCGCCTGTCGGAGCTCGACCGCGGCGTCGTCTTCGCCGTCGCCCACGTCCGCGGAGGCGGCGAGATGGGGCGCCAGTGGTACGAGGACGGCAAGCTGCTGGCCAAGCGCAACACCTTCACCGACTTCGTCGACTGCGCGCTGCATCTCATCGACCACGGCTACACCACGGCCGACCGCATGGTGGCCGAGGGCGGATCGGCCGGTGGCCTGCTCATGGGCGCGGTGGCCAATCTCGCGCCCGAGCTGTTCGCCGGCATCCTGGCCGACGTCCCCTTCGTGGACGCTCTCACGACGATCCTCGACCCGTCACTGCCGCTGACCGTCATCGAGTGGGACGAGTGGGGCGACCCGCTCCACAACGACGACGTGTACGAGTACATGAAGTCGTACTCGCCGTACGAGAACGTGCGCGACGTGACGTACCCGAGGATCCTCGCCGTCACCTCCCTCAACGACACGCGCGTGCTCTACGTCGAGCCGGCCAAGTGGGTCGCCCGCCTGCGCGAGGTCGGCGCCGATGCGCTGCTGAAGTGCGAGATGGTCGCCGGTCACGGCGGCGTCTCCGGCCGCTACAACGCGTGGCGCGAGCGCGCGTTCGAGCTCGCCTGGCTGTTCGACGTCCTCGGCGTCGCCGACTGACGGCGGGGTCTCGGGCCTGAGAGCAGGCGATCTCGCGAGAACAGGCGGCGGATCGCCGCATCCGCCTGTTCTCGGTCGATCGCCTGTATTCGGCGCGTCCTCCCCAGGGGCGCAGATCCGCCCTGCCTTGCACCGGTGTGCGGCGACGCGTGCAGCGGCCTGGTCGTCTCCGTCAGGCTGGCCCGATGCCGCTCCCGCTCACCGCCTGGCTCCTTCGCAGGCACGGCGTCGCTCATTCGGGCACTGCGCGGGATGCAGGGTTCTCGCCGCGTTCGATCACGCTCGCGATCGGATCCGGCGAGGTCGAGCGCGTACGGCGGTCGTGGCTCGTCGCCCGCGGCGCGGGTGACGCCCACCGGGCGGCCGCCCGCGTCGGCGCGCGAGTCACATGCCTGAGCGCCGCCCGGTCGATGGGACTGTGGACTCCGACTCACGACGAGCATCACGTCCTGGTCCCGCGCACCGATTCGCGAATCGATCGCTCCGGACTGCGCGTCCACACGGCGCAGGGGCCGGTGCCGCTTCCGCGACGCGTCACGGACGAGCCCGTCGTCAATGTGCTGTTCCAGGTCGCGCGCTGCGCGACGCCGGCCGATGCGCTCGCGGTGTGGGACTCGGCTCTGCGCAATCGCGTGGTGGATGCTGCTCTCCTGACGCGCGTGCACTGGCGGAGCGCGCGTGCGCAGCGATTGGCCGCTGTGGCCACCGAGTTGTCCGACTCGGGGATCGAGACGCGGTTCGCCGTGCTGATGCGCTCGACGGGCGTCAGCATCTCTCAGCAGGTCTGGCTCGACGGGCACCCGGTCGACGCTCTCATCGGCGAGCGCCTCATCGTCCAGCTCGACGGCTTCGCCCACCACAGTTCCGCAGAGAGCCGTCGCCGCGACATCCGGCAGGACGCGAGGCTCGCGGTCCGCGGCTTCACGGTGTTGAGGTTCGACTACTTCCAGGTGATGTTCGATCCGGACCACGTCGTCGAGCAAGTGCTGAACGCTCTGTCGCAGGGTCTGCACCTCGCCACAGGACGCTGACCGCCGGCATCCCGCCGACCGAAACAGGCGTTTCGCCCAGAACAGGCGATGGATCGGAGGATCGGCCTGTTTCCGCGTATTCGCCTGTTCCGGATGCCGCGGGCGGCGGCGCGATCAGCCGAAGAGCGCGGCAGCCTCTTCGTAGCGGTAGAGCGGCACGGTGTTGAGCTCGCCGAGGGCGTCGGCGAACGGCACGCGCACGATGTCGGTGCCCTTCAGCGAGACCATCTGCCCCCAGGCGCCGTCGACGATCGCGTCGGCGGCGTGCAGTCCGAGGCGGGTCGCCAGGACGCGGTCGAACGCCGACGGCGAACCGCCGCGCTGGATGTGGCCGAGCACCGTGGCGCGGGTCTCGATGCCGGTGATCCGTTCGATCTCGGGCGCGAGGATCTCGCTGATGCCGCCGAGGCGGGGACGGTTGAACGCGTCGAGGCCCTTGTCGCTGAAGGCCTCGTCCATGCCCTTGAGCTTGAAGCCCTCCGACACGACGACCAGCGGCGCCCGGCCGCGGTCGTGGGCGCGGGTGACCTGACCGATGATCTCATCGAGCGACAGCGGCACCTCGGGGATGCAGATCACGTGGGCGCCGGCGGCGATGCCGGCGTGCAGGGCGATCCAGCCGACGTGGCGACCCATGACCTCGGCCACCATGCAGCGCTGGTGCGAATCGCCGGTCGTGCGAAGGCGGTCCATCGCATCGGTCGCGATGTTCACGGCCGTGTCGAAGCCGAACGAGTAGTCGGTCGCCCGCAGGTCGTTGTCGATCGTCTTGGGCACGCCGATGACGTTGATGCCGTCGTTGGCCAGGCGGTTGGCCGCCGCGAGCGTGCCTTCGCCGCCGATCGCGATGATGCCGTCGATGTGGTGTCCGTACAGCGTCTTGGCGATGTTCTCGGCACCCCCGCGCGGACCCTCGTAGGGGTTCGTCCGCGAGGTGCCGAGGATCGTGCCGCCGACCTTGGAGAGGCCCTTGACCTCGTGACGCGTGAGCGGGAAGAAGTCGCCGTCGACGACGCCGCGCCAGCCGTCGCGGATGCCGACGAACTCGATGTCGTACGTCGTGGTGCCCTTGAGCACGACACCGCGGATGACGGCGTTCAGCCCGGGGCAGTCGCCGCCGCTGGTGAGGATTCCGATCTTCATGCTGTGGGTCCTTGCTGTCGGGTCACGGACGGCGACGGTGCCGCTCCGACACTATCGCCGTCGGGGACCCACCTGCCACACGGCGG
>JBEVLS010000203.1:0-4671 GCA_040509015.1 Microbacterium sp. | reverse complement strand
TCAGAGCCATGCGACCGAGCCTAGGTCACCCCGGAAATGGAAGATGCCGGGCCGCAGAACGCCTCTCGGCGCGGTGCCGCTCGTAGCGGCAAAAGATGGAGCCCGGGGTTACTGCGGCCCGGCTGTTCCAGTGTAACGCGTGACGCGGCGAGACAGTCCCGGCGGTCAGGTCAGCGCATCGCGGCGCCACAGCGACGCGGCTGCCGTGAGGTCGGCCGCGTAGGTCGACAGGCGCAGCGCCCGCGTCGTGAAGACCGAGGCGCGCTCGGGCTCGGTCGGTTCGTAGTCGTCGGCGAGATGCGTCGCTCCCGACGCCTGCACGCGGCAGAACGCCGCGGCCCGATCGAGCGCGACGGCGAAGTCGCCCTCGAAGAGTCCGCGCAGGATCGTGTCGACGAGCGCGACCAGTTCGTCCGGGCCCGCGGGCACCGGTGCTCCGGCGACGACGGGGTCGACCGAGTCCAGCTCGACCCGGCCGCGCTCGTAAAGCAGGGCGGACGTCTGCGGGTCGTCGTGGATGCTGAGCTGCACGAGGTAGAGCCGCCACAGCACCCCGGGCAGGGACTTGGCGGGCGAGCGCGACCAGAGTTCTGCGAGGTCGTCGATCCCGTGCTCGTCGGTGAACGCGACGAGCCGGTCGACGACGTCGCCGCTCGGGTCCGCCCGCACGCGCGCGAGCAGCGCGTGCGCGGTGGAATGCGCGACGCGCGAGACCTCGGCGGGATCCTCCGCCGCGAAGAGGCGGTCGAAGAGCTCGGCTGGGCGCCGGACCGGCTTGTGGAAATCCCTCGCGTCGCTCATCCCTTCCAGGGTACTCGCGGCGTCGCGGGGTCAGGCGGCCTGGTTGATCCGGATGTGGTTGCCCGCCGGGTCGCGGAACGCGCAGTCCCGCGGGCCCCAGTCCTGGGCGATGGGCTCCTGCAGGACTTCGGCGCCGGAGGAGCGCAGACGCTCGAACGTCGCGTCGAGGTCATCGGTGGTGAAGACGTAGGGTCCGGGGCCGGAGCCCTTCACGACGAGGCGCTGCAGCGCATCGGCGTCGTCGGGCGAGCGTCCGGCGCCGGGGTCCGAGACGACGATCGCGAGGCCCGTCTGGCCGGCGATGCCGAAGCTCAGCCAGCGGGTGCCGCCGTAGGCGACGTCGTTGACGATCTCGAGACCGAGACCGTCGCGGTAGAACGGGATCGCGGCTTCGACGTCGTCGACCGTGATGGGGCAGTAGGCGAGAGAGATGGACATGGATGCCAGGCTAGAGGCCCGGCATCCCGCACCGCTTCTCCGATACTGCTCGGTCCGTCACGCGTAGCGGGTCGGCCGGGTGAGGATCTTCGCGATGCACAGCGGCATCGCCTCGGCGGCATCGTGCGACCGCGCACGATACGCGCTCGGCGTCTCGCCGACGATCTCGGAGAACGTCGAGCTGAACGAGCCGAGCGACGTCGCACCGACCGCGATGCAGGCATCGGTCACGTTCACACCGTTGCGAAGGAGAGCCATCGCCCGTTCGATGCGCCGCGTCATGAGGTACGAGTAAGGAGTCTCGCCGTAGGCGGTCTTGAACTCGCGCGAGAAGTGCGCGGGCGACATGAGCGCTTGGGCCGCCATCGTCGGCACATCCAGCGGCTCGGCGTAGTCGCGGTCCATGAGGTCTCGCGCACGACGGAGGTGCGCGAGTGCCTGGGTCGACTGGGGCGCGGATGCCACGCTCCCACGCTACCGCCGGGTCAGGCCGTGGGGATCGCGACGATCGGGTCGGTGGTCGGCACGCCGGTCGGCGATCCGCCCGCCTCTTCGACGGTCACGGCGATCGTGTCGCCGACCTCCATCGCGCCGGCGAGCACGGCGGTGGTCTCTTCGCCTGCCGCGGCGAAGGTTCCGGCCGAGACGGGCGTGCCGTCGTCGCGGACGAACCACAGCTCGAACGTCTCGCCGCTGGCGATCGTGGGCAGCCCGTCGGTGACCAGCACCGCCTTGCCGAGCGAGCCCGACCAGTGCGCCGTCGCCACTCCGCCATCGGCGATCTCGACGGTCGCCGACTGCGCGTCCGGCGCGCCTTCGATCTCTTGCAGAGCGACGACCTCGGCCGGGCGGTTGATCCACCCGTTGAGGTTCGCGGCCCCGTAGCCGAGCACGACGAGCAGCACGAGCGATGCCGCGAGAGTGAACAGACCGCGCGTCCAGTTGCGTCGCGAGACGGCCTGGATGCTGGTCGTCGTGGGCGCGGGCACGTCGACGAAACCGCTGTCGGTGTCTTCGACCGTCTCGAGATCGGCGACCGGTTCGGTCTCGGGATCGCCGGACGTCTCGTCGTCCGGCGCCGAGGTGGTCTCAGGCTCGGGGGTCGTGCGCCGCTCGGAGATCGCATCGGCGATCGGCGTGGATTCGAGTGCGAAGGCCGGCAGCGGCGGGACCGGCGGAAGCGCTGCGGGCGCGGCATCCGCTTCTCTCGCGTCCTGCGGAAGGCTCATGATCTTCGACAGCAGGATGCCGCGCATGGCCAGCGGCGGAGCCGCGGCCGGGGCGCCCTCGGCGAGGACGGCGACGGCGGCGGCATCGGCGTCGGCGATGTGCGCCCACTCGGGATGAGTCGCCAGCGCGTGCTCGTACGCCGCGCTGTCCTGCGGCGACAGCGCATTCAGCGCGTGGCCTGCCGACAGTTCGGCGAATTCCTGTTCGTTCACGTCCTCACCCCCATTTCCGTCCTCAGTCGCGACAGTCCGTCACGCATCCTCGTCTTCACCGTTCCCAGCGGCGCTCCCACGAGCGCCGCGATCTCGCTCTGACTGTAACCGCCGTAGTACGAGAGGGTCAGCGCCTCTCGCTGGGCGTCGGGGAGAGTCCCGAGCGCCGCCACGAGCTTCCGTCCCTCGATCCGCAGCTCCACCTGCTCGGCCACGCCGTCATGCGCGACATCGAGATCACGGAAGCCCGCGCGCACGTCCCGATCGCTCGCCGCCTGCGACGACCGAACCCGGTCGACCGCCCTGCGGTGAGCGATCGTGAGAACCCACGATCTCCCCTGACCTCTGTTCGGAGCGAACCGCGAGGCGGATTGCCAGATCTCGAGGAAGACTTCCTGCAGCACTTCCTCGCTCTGGGAGCGATCGACGAGCACGCGCAGAATGAGGCCGAAGACGCGGGCGGACAGCATGTCATACAAGCGGGCGAACGCCGACTGGTCGCCGTCGGAGATGCGCTCGAGCAGGTCGCCCACGTGGTCGACGGACGCGGCGCCGTCCTCGGGCACCTCCAGTCCATCGATCACCATGCCCTCCAGCATGCCCTACTCCCTCCCTTCTACACGCGCGCGCGACGACCCTTGACAGGATCGCCGTTCGTCAGAATCCGCCCGAACTTCTCCAATCCGATCCCCCACCCGTGCCGAAGAGCCTGTGTACCCCGCTTCACCGGCGGGGAACCGCCCCCGCAACCGGGACGTGTTCGACACAGCGCCCCGCGGGGCTCACACATTCGGAGGAAGTCATGCTCAGCAGCAAGAAGAAGATCTCGGCGGGCCTCGCGCTCGTCTTCGGCGCAGCCCTCATGCTGTCCGCCTGTTCGATGGGCGGATCGTCGGCGTCGCCGTCCGAGGAGCCCTCGGCCCCCATGACCGAAGAGAGCGAAGCCGCTCCCACGATGGACCCGGCCGCCAACCTCGTCGGCCCCGGCTGCGCGGCATACGCCGAGCAGGTTCCGGACGGCGCAGGCTCGGTCGCGGGCATGGCTCAGGACCCGGTGGCCGTCGCGGCCTCCAACAACCCCATCCTCACCACGCTCACGGCAGCGGTGAGCGGTCAGCTCAACCCCGAGGTCGACCTCGTCGACACGCTCAACGGCAGCGAGTTCACCGTCTTCGCCCCCGTCGACGAGGCATTCGCCGCGATCGACCCCGCCACGATCGAGTCGCTCAAGACCGACAGCGCCACGCTCACGTCGATCCTGACCTACCACGTCGTGCCCGGCCAGGTCGAGCCGGCTGACATCGTCGGCACCCACACCACCGTCCAGGGCGGCGACCTCGAGGTCACCGGTTCGGGCGACGAGCTCATGGTCAACGGAGCCAACGTGATCTGCGGCGGCGTTCAGACCGCGAACGCCACCGTGTACCTCATCGACTCGGTCCTGATGCCCCCCGCATCCTGATCATCGAACCGGCCGCTTAAGCAGAGCGGCTCGGACGAGGTGGCGAAGCCGCCGGTGCCCCGGAAGTCCTCCGGCACCGGCGGCTTCTTCGTGCGCGGTGCCCCTCGGGCTCGAAGTAGGCTTGACGTCGAGGGCCTCTAGCTCAGTCGGTAGAGCATCGGACTTTTAATCCGCGGGTCGTGGGTTCGAGCCCCACGGGGCCCACTTCCTCGCGATCGCCGCGATCCCGTCCTCGATGGGGTCGCGGCGATTCGTCGAGAACGCGGCGGGCCGTCGCGCTGAGCGCCGTCAGAGGATGCTCGCGAGCAGCGCCTCCACCCGCGTCTTGATGTCGTCCCGCACTTCGCGGACGACCTCGATCGACCTGCCCGCGGGATCCGTCAGCTCCCAGTCCTCGTAGCGCTTGCCCGGAAAGAACGGACACGCGTCGCCGCAGCCCATCGTGATGACGGCGTCGGCCTCGCGGACGGCATCCGTCGACAGGAGCTGCGGCACCCCCTCGGTGATGTCGATCCCCTCCTCGGCCAT
>JBEVLS010000202.1:0-5606 GCA_040509015.1 Microbacterium sp. | reverse complement strand
AGCTGCGGGTTGTCGACGACCTTGGCGTCGGTCTGCGGCTCTCGCTTGCCGGTCTTGAGGTCGACGATGACGACCGCACCCTCGGGCGTGAGCTCCACCCGGTCGATGTAGCCCGACAGGATCGCACCGTGCTCGAAGGCGTCGGCATCCTCGAGGGGGATCGCGACCTCGAAGTGCGGTTCCGCTCCGATCAGGGCACCGCCGGCGTCCTCGAACCGTCGCAGGTACAGGTGCAGCCGTCGGACGAGCTCGCGCGCGCGGGTCTGCTCGGCGCGCGCACGCCACTCCGCCTCGAACGTCAGCTCACCCCAGCGCGCCTCGACCTGCGCCCAGAGTGCGGACTCGTCCGAGCTCGTGGCGTGTTCGAGCGCCGCGTGGATGATCGTGCCGAGCCCTGCCGTCGCGCCGCCCGGATCGCCGCCCAGGTCGCCGATCACCCAGTTGAGCTCGCACTCCTCGAGGGTGTGCAGCCGCGAGGGCGACACGCGCACGTCTTCCCGGGCGAGATCGCGCAGCGGACCGAGCGAGGTGACCGGGGCGACGCCGTACCACTCCAGGGGATGCGCGCCGGCGACTCCTTCATGGGCCAGCAGCGCGAGCTGCGCGGCCGAGCGCTGGGCCTGCGAGCGGGATGCGGACGCCGTCAGCACCCTCCGGTGGCGCGCGACGAGTCCGCGCAGCGACAGCGGATGCTCGACCTCGTAGAGCTCGGCGTCGGGGAGGAACTCGAAGAACACGCTCGGTCCGGTGTCGTCGTCGTCGACGGCGGTGACGATGACCCGCTGCGTCGCCCGCGACAGCGCCCGAGCGAGGAGCCTCAGCTCGTCGTGCATCGCGGCGCGCCGCCGGTCGAGGGCTCCGGGCGCGTCGCCGTCGGCGCGGGTGGACGCGTCGGCGAGGCGCCACGTGTCGAGCAGGCTTCCACGCAACCGGGTGTTGGGCCACACCCCGTCCTGCATGCCGGCGATCACGACGGTGTCGAACTCGAGGCCCAGGGATCCGGCGGGTGTCAGGATGCGCACGACGTCGTCGCGCGCCGGCGCGTCGAGGCGGTCTTCGGCGACATCGCTGTCGAGGATGCTGCGCACGAACACGCGCGGATCCGCGTCGTGCGACCGCTCGCCGAAGCGCTTGGCGGCTTGGAAGAGCGACACGACGGCGTCGAGATCGCGGTTGGCCTGCTCGGCCAGCGGACCGTGTCCGCGCGCGAGCTCCGACCAGGCGCGCTCGAGCTTCGTGCGGTCCCACGCGGTCCACAGCAGCTCGTGCGCGGTCGCGCCGCGATCGAACTCGGTGCGGACGGCGGCGAGCGTCCGCGCCAGGGCCGCGCCGCGTCGCGCCTCGCGCGTGTCGAGCAGGTCGAACTCGAGGGGGTGCACCATGGCCGACAGCAGCAGGTCACGGCCGAGCCTCTCGCCGCCGGCGGCGAGCTCGGTGTGACGCAGCGTCGACACGAGCCGTCGCAGCTCGATCGCATCGAGGCGACCGTACGCGCCCAGCAGCGCCGCCGAGACGTCGTCGGCGCTCCAGTCGTCGCGCATCGCGAGGTCGATCAGGCGCAGGAGGTCGCCGACGGCGCGATGCACGCCGAGCGCCCGCCCCGGACCGCTCGATCGCGCCGGCACGTCGCGTGCCGACAGCTCGGCCTCGAGCGCCGACACCTGCCGCGTGTCGTGCGCGATGACGGCGCACGAGCCCCAGGGCACTCCGTCGTGGACGTGCCGTTCGCGAAGGAGGCGGGCGATGGCGTCGAACTCCTCGGCGGACGAGCGCAGGGTCAGCGCCCGCACCGACGCGTCGGGCTCGGCACCGACCCCGGCGCTGCGATGGGAGACGACGCCGACGGCGCCGATCCTCTCGGTCACGCGGCGCACGAGCTCGGCCTGCCAGGGCGTGCCTCGCTGCGCGGCGCCGAGGGCGCTCACCGCGCCGAGGCTCGCCGCCAGGCGGGCGAAGTTCTCGGGGGTGGCGCCGCGGAACGCGCCCGAGCCCACATCGGGATCGCCGAAGCCCAGCACGGCGATGCCCCGCTCGTGAGCGGCTTCGAGCAGCTCCACGCCGCCGAGCGTGAGCTCCTGGGCGTCGTCGACGAGGATCACCCCGAGGCGATCGATCGCCTCCCATCCGGCCGGGGCCGAGCGGAGGATCCCGACCGCTTCGCGTACGAGTCCGGCGGCGTCGCGGTGGGCGCCGCGCATGTCGGCGCGCACCGCGAGGTACTCGCGGAAGAACGACGCCAGCGAGGCCCAGGCGGGCTGGTCGTGGCGCGCGGCCAGGGCGTCGAGCCGTGCCGGGTCGATGCCGAGGGTGGTGCACTCGGCGAGGAACGTCCGCACCTCGGTGCGGAATCCCGTCGTCGCCCGGGTGTCTGCCGGAAGCCAGTCCGGCCAGCGCGAGGTGCCCTGAGCCTCGTCCTCGGCGTCGCCGTCGAGCAGGTCGTGGATGAGCTGGTCCTCGTCACCGCCGGTCAGCAGCTGCGGCGGCTCGGCGCCCGCGGCCACCGCCGACGCGCGCACCAGCTGGAACGCGAACGATGCGACCGAGCGGGCGAGAGGGCCGGACGTCGCCCGGCCGATCGCGAGCGCGAGTCGGTCGCGCAGCGCCGTCGCGGACTGACGCGAGGGCGTGAGGACGAGCACCGCGTCGGGATCGACGCCCTCGGCGACGAGCGCGGCCACGCGCGCCACGAGCGCCGTCGTCTTGCCGCTGCCGGGGACGCCCGCCACGACTCCCGAGGCGCCCGCCGGGAGTTCGACGACCCTGCGCTGGAACTCGTCGAGCGCGACCGCGGTCGCGGCATCCTCCCCTGACTTCACGCACTCGACGCTAGCGGGCGTGCACGACATCGGGCGTTCGCCGAGAGCGTGCGGCACCCCGCCTGCGCGTCTTCAGGGGTGTCGTAGAGTTGCCATGCGCGCGGGGACCTGCCCCGCCACGCAGGAGGTCATTCACGTGGAGATCCGCATCGGCATCGCGAACACCGGCCGAGAGCTCTCGTTCGAGACGGACGAGTCCGCAGCCGCCGTCAAGAAGTCCGTCGCGCACGCGCTCGACGCCGCGGCCACGCACGTGACCTTCGCGGACTCCCGGGGCAACTCCTACATCGTCCCCACCGCGAGCCTCGCCTACGTCGAGCTCGGGACCGAGGAGTCCCGCCGCATCGGCTTCGTCGGCTGAGCGCCGTGCAGATCCTCCTCGGACTCATCGCCGGCGCGGCGATCGGCATCGGGATCCACTTCCTGGCGGGCGACCGCAAGACCCGCGGCGCCGCCGTGGCACCCGTGATCGGCGCGGCGTCGGCCGGACTCGCGTGGACGATCCTCACGTGGGCCGGCATCGGCATCGATTCGCCCTGGCCGTGGCTCGCGGCGATCGTGGTCCCGATCGTCGTGACCTGGCCGGCCGTCGTGCTCCTGTCGCGCGCACGGCTCGCGCGCGACGAGAGCGAGCGCGTGCGCCTGAAGCTCGGCTGACGGCTCCGCCCTACGCGGCGAGCCCCATCGCGTCCATGCGCCGCGAGTGCGCCGCCATGAGCTCGGTGAACACCGGTTCGACCTTCTCCTCGTCGGCGACCCTCAACTCGGTCGGACGCAGCGCGGCTCGTGCGATCAGCAGGGTGTCGCCCACCAGACGCCTGCCCCACATCGCCAGCAGCGACTTCCATTCGACGTCGCTCGCGATCGTCTCGCCGATGATCTCGACGATCGCCTGGCGGTCGTCGTCGGCCTGCAGGATGCGCGCGACCCGGCGACCGGTGTCGCTGTAGCTCGAGGCGAGCGCGAGATAGAAGTCGTCGAGCATCCCCGCGGTGATGTGCACCGACAGCATCGTCTCCTGCGGGCGGACGCCGTGCGTCGCCCGGCGGAAGGCGTCGAGGGGCTCCCGGAAGGGCAGCATCAGCGCCGTCGGATCGTCTCCGCGCTCGCGGATCACCCCGACCAGCTCCTCGTGCTTCTTGAGGGCCGCGCCCGCCGCCTTCGACAGTGCTTCCTTCTGGGCGAGCTCGGGCGTCAGTGCGATCAGCTCGCTCAGCGTCTCGAAGTAGCCGAGCTGCAGGTAGGCGGCCTGCCCGAGGAACGTGTCGATGTCGGGAGCGAGCTCTTCGAAGTCGACGCGGGTCGCCCCTCCGAAGTCTCCGCGTGCGCGCAGCGAGAGGGCGCCCGTCGACGGCCTCGAGCGCTGCCAGAACCACTTCACCACCCGTCAAGACTAGGGCCGGGGGCGCCGACGCCGTGAGATCGGTATCCTTGAGTGGTCCCGGCGTCGGATCGGGACCCCCGCGCCTGTGGCTGAGTGAATGGCGTGGACTTCACTTCACCCCGGCGGATTCTCACCGCCAGACAGGCTCATATCGTGACGACCTTCGCCGAACTCGGCGTCGACCAGGACATCGTCGATGTCCTCGCAACCAAAGGCATCGTGGATGCCTTCCCCATCCAGGAGCAGACGATCCCGCTCGGCCTCCCCGGCCAGGACATCATCGGCCAGGCCAAGACGGGCACCGGCAAGACCTTCGGCTTCGGCATCCCCGTCGTCCAGCGTCTGGGCCAGAACCCCGAGCACGGCGTCAAGGCGCTCATCGTCGTGCCGACCCGCGAGCTGTGCGTGCAGGTCTACGAAGACATCGACATGCTCACGTCCGGACGCGCGACCAGCGTCGTCGCGATCTACGGCGGCAAGGCCTACGAGGGCCAGATCGAGCAGCTGAAGGCCGGCGCGCAGATCGTCGTCGGCACCCCCGGCCGCCTCATCGACCTCAACAACCAGCGGCTGCTCGATCTCTCGAACGCCACCGAGGTCGTGCTCGACGAGGCCGACAAGATGCTCGACCTCGGCTTCCTGCCCGACATCGAGAAGATCTTCTCGAAGGTCCCCGCGATCCGCCACACGCAGCTGTTCTCCGCGACGATGCCCGGTCCGATCGTCGCGCTGGCCCGCCGGTTCATGACGAACCCCATCCACATCCGCGCGACCGACCCGGACGAGGGCCTGACCCAGGCCAACATCAAGCACGTCGTCTATCGCGCGCACTCGCTCGACAAGGACGAGGTCATCGCCCGCATCCTGCAGGCCGAAGGTCGCGGCAAGACCGTGATCTTCACGCGCACCAAGCGCGCCGCCCAGCGTCTGTCGGACGAGCTCGGCGACCGCGGGTTCAACACCGCATCCGTCCACGGCGACATGAGCCAGGAGGCCCGCGAGCGCTCGATGGCCGCGTTCAAGGCGGGCAAGAAGGACGTCCTGATCGCGACCGACGTCGCCGCGCGCGGCATCGACGTCGACGACGTCACGCACGTCATCAACCACACGATCCCCGACGACGAGAAGACCTACCTGCACCGCGCCGGACGCACCGGCCGCGCGGGCAAGACGGGCATCGCCGTGACGTTCGTGGACTGGGACGACCTGCACAAGTGGGCGCTCATCAACCGCGCGCTCGAGTTCGGCCAGCCCGAGCCCACCGAGACCTACTCGTCGAGCCCGCACCTCTACACCGACCTCGACATCCCCGCGGGCACCAAGGGCCGCCTCGTGACGGCGCCCAAGACGCAGACGGTCCGCACGCAGCAGCCCGCCCGCGCCGCCGACGCCGCGCAGGAGGACTC
>JBEVLS010000201.1:0-6703 GCA_040509015.1 Microbacterium sp. | reverse complement strand
GGGAGATAGCGCGGAGAGCCTGGACGATCCGATGGTCGGACGTCGACGCGGCGGATCACCGGGCGCGTGCGGCCTCCCACACGCGCACGTACGCCTCGGCACCGGCCATGAGCTGTTGGCGCAGCAGCGCGCCCTCGGCGCCCGCGGCGTGCACAACGTCGACCGTCCAGTCCGCCTGCAGGCCGTACGTCGCCACCCCGTCGATGTTGATGTCGTACGTGCGCTGCCCGACCGTGTACCTCGCGAGCGTCGCGCCGTTGAGGGCGGTGAGCGGATAGACGACGGGGTTCTGCGCGGCATCCGACCTCGCGTACGCCTGATCGCCGAGGCCGTTGACGTCCGATCCGAACCCGTACGCCGTGATCGCGTCGGGCGCCGCTGCCCTGTTGGCGCGCCATTCGTCGAGGAAGCCCTCGCGCTCGCCGATCGTGAAGGCCGCGTTCGCGTACGACGAGACGAAGCCGCCGACGTTCGCGATGCGCGCGTTCATCGAGCGATCGGCCCAGGTGTGGGATGCCAGGACTCCCGGATAGCCGCGCTCTTCGGCGATCGTCAGCACGGCATCGGCGGTCTTGACGCTCATGTGATCGATGTTGATCATCATGCCGCGATCCATGGCGGCCTCGATGAGGTGTCGCCCGAGGTCGGTGAGGCCCCGGATGTTGCACACCGGGCCCTGCGGATACACCGGCACGAGCGTGCCCGCCGGCAGACCCGAGCTCGACAGCAGCCGAGCGATCGCATCGCTGCGCAACGGCTGCTCGTTGTCGGCGGCCGTCGTCGGGCAGGTCTCGACCTGCCAGAATTCGCCCGTCGAGACCTTGTTGCCGATGTTGACGGCGGCGCCCTGCGCACCGGAGTCGAACCGCGTGCCTCCGAACGCGTTGTCGAACTTGTGGACGGGGTAGATGTTGCTGACGCCGTAGGCCGCCAGCCCGTCGAGCCCGACATCGACCTGCGCGGGGGTGCACTGCGGCACGTCGAGGATCTGGCGGCAGCCGAACAGCTCGGAGTTCTCGACCCCGACGATCACGGCGAGCTTGCCCGCGGCGGCGATCTGACGCACCTCGTCCGGTGTCTTCGCGATCCGGAACCACCCCTTGCCCGGACCGCCCGACTGCGCGTCGATGTAGTCCTGCATGTCGACGAGGTACTCGGCCTGCAGGCGGATCTGCTCCATCTCGTCGCAGCTGGTGGCCTTGTCGGGGTACACCTCGCAGATCACCCGATTCGCCACGAGCAGCGCGTTGAGCACCCGCTCACCCGACTGCCACGCGCGCTGGATGCCGCGGAAGTAGGCCTGCTCGTGCAGCAGGGTCGAGGGCGTGGGCCAGTCGGCGAACGTCGGCCAGCCCTTGTAGTCCATGAAGGGATCGGTGCCGGCGATGAGGGCGCCGAGGTATCCGCTCGCGCCGACCGCCGAATGCGACAGGCAGCCCTTGAGGGCGACCTCCACCCCGCCCGGAGAGAAGGGCGTGCCGCACCGCATCCTGCCGCCGAACCCGACGGCCGCGGTGATGTGGGTGTGCGCGTCGATGAAGCCGTGAAGTGTGCCGTCGGGGTTGACGGCGGGCTGCGCCGTGCCCGAGACGCCGGTCGCGACGTCGGAGACCGGCGCGCAGCCGGTCGCCGGCACGAGCGTGAACGCGCCGTCGCGGGCGACGAGGGCGCCCAGGAGCGACCCGATCCGCTTCCCGTTGAGTGTCGCTGCGATCTGCAGCGTGGAGCCGTCGCGGGTGACGGTCCAGTCCGCCCGCTCACCGTACGTCGAGCCCGGCATCACCGTGCCGAGCACGCTGAGGGAGAGCACGCCGCCCTTCTGGTCGATCAGCCGGTAGCGGCCGAGATCAGTGGCCTCGAACCGGATGCGCGCCGCCGCGGCGGCCGACCCGCTCGTGCCGTACCCGACCGATCCGCGCGTCACGTGATTGTTCGTCCCCGTCCCGATGCGAAGGACGGCGCACACGTCGTCGAGGTCGGTCGCCGGGGCCGGGGCGGCGCTGGCGACGCCGACCGGCGTCAGCACCAGAGCGGCCGCCGCGATGACGGCGAGCAGTGCGCCACGCCACCGACGTGGGGCGCGCGGAGTCGCGGGAGCCATCTCTCCTCCTCGAACAGCGTCGTACGAGATGCCCCCGACGCTAGCCCCCGCTCAGGGGCGCGACAAGAGGCCCACGACGGGCTCAGAGGGCGCGGGCGAGTCGCTCCCCCGCCGCGCGCAGCCATCGCGCAGGCTCGGCGAGGGCGGCGGCGGACGAGCCGGCGATGTCGGTGAGCGAGACGGATGCCGCGAACGCCGCTGTGTCGGCGTCGCCGGTGATGCGCCCGGCGACGAGCGCGGCCTCCGCGCCCGAGGCGGCGGCGAGGTCGGCCACGTGCGACGGCACCTTGCCCGCGGCGGACTGGCCGTCGAACGACCCCTCGCCCGTGATGACGACGGATGCCGCGCCCACCGCCTCGGAGAGGTGGACGAGCTGCGCGACTTCGGCCGAACCGGGCACGAGGCGCGCGCCCCACGCCAGCAGCGCGAAGCCCGTGCCGCCCGCCGCCCCGGCGCCCGGGGTCGCGGGGTCTGCCGGCGTCAGCGCGGCGAGCCGGGCGAGACCGGCGTCGACGAGGACGATGCCGGCCTCATCGAGCCCCTTCTGCGGGCCGAACACCGCGGCGGCTCCGGTCGTGCCCAGAAGCGGGTTCGTCACGTCGCTCAAGACGACCGCTCCGCCGTCGGGCAACGGACGCACGGAGGAGAGGTCGACGGCGGCGAGGTCGGCGAGACCGGCCGCGCCGGGGGCGATCGGGCTGCCCGCGGCATCCGTCAATCGCGCCCCCAGAGCCGTCAGCAGACCCGTCCCGCCGTCGGTCGACGCGCTCGAGCCGATACCGAGGACGAGCCGCGAGACGCCGTGGTCGAGGGCCGCGGCGATCGCCTGCCCGAATCCGCGCGTGTGCGCGTCGAGCGGCAGCCGTCGATCGCCGAGCAGCTCGATGCCCGACGTCGAGGCCAGCTCGACGACCGCCGTGCCGGCGGGGGCATCGGGGTCCGGGGGAAGGAGCAGCCAGGCGGCGCTCGTGGGCCGACCGTCCGGGCCGTCGACGACGACGGGCATCCGCAGCGCTCCGGGGACGGCCGCGGCGAACGCGTCGAGCGTCCCCTCGCCTCCGTCGGCCATCGGACGCAGGACGACCGTGTCGTCCGGGCGCACCAGCGCCCATCCTTCAGCCAGAGCGGCTGCCGCCGCTGCCGCGCCGAGGGTTCCCTTGAAGCTGTCGGGCGCGAAGACGACGCGCGTCACGGACCCGGCGTGCTGTCGCGCAGCTGGACGGTCAGCGCGAGAGCCGCGGCATCCGGAGACCATTCGTCGTCGACGGCGGCATGCAGGCTCTGGTAGCCGAGCTCGTCGAGGGGCACCCGGACCGTCGTGAGCGCCGGCCGCACGTCGCGACTCGTCGGGATGTCGTCGAATCCGGCGAGGGCGATGTCGGTGCCCGGGTCGCGCCCGGCATCGCGGAGCGCCGTGAGCGCACCGATCGCGATGACGTCGTTGACGCCGAACACGAGGGTTCCGGGCTCGATGCCGTCGGCCAGCGCGAGGGTCATGAGGCGCTCGCCCTCGTCGCGGTTGAAGCCGCCGCGGTAGACGCGGTCGATCGATCCGCCCGACGCGGTGAAGCCCTCGGTGAACCCGGCGATGCGGGTGTCGGAGGTGCGCAGCCCCTCGGTGCCGCCGAGCACGATGGCCCGGCGATAGCCGCGTTCAGCGAGTGCGACGGCGAGGGCGCGGGCGCCGCCGTGGTTGTCGACGACGATCGATCGCACCCCGTCGATGCCGGGGCCGAACGCGACGACGCGTCCGCCGTTGGATTCCAGCGCCTCGAGTTCCTGCGTGAGTTCGGCGTGGGAGCTGTCGGTGCTGCGGGACGCCGCGAGGATGAGCCCGCGCGGGCGCTGGCCGCGGAGCGCACGGACGAGGCGCGTCTCGCGCTCGGCGTCGCGCTCGGTGATGGCGATCGTGACGATGAGGCCCGCCTCGTCGGCGCCGCGGGCGACGCCCGACGCGATCTGGCCGAAGTAGGGGTCGGCGATGTCGGCGACGAGCAGCGCGATGATCGCCGACGTGCCGCGCGCAGTCGCCTGCGCCGAGAGGTTGGCCGAGTAGCCGAGCTTGGCCGCCGCGGCCTCGACGCGCTCCCGGTACGACTCCGCGACCTTGCGCGCCGAGCCGTTGAGCACGCGCGACGCGGTCGCCAACGACACTCCGGCCTCATGGGCGACGTCGTGGAGTGTCGCGGCTGCGGTGCGCGGGCGGCCGTTGCCCGCGCCGAGGGTCGAGTCGGTCATCAGGCTGAGTCTAGAACCGCCGCGAGGTGGGGCGAGACGGCCGCACCGAAGGCGTCGGCGGTGCGACGCACGACGACGGCGGGGTCGGTCGCCCAGACGTCGGCGTTGAAGATCTCGACCTCGATGTCACCGGTGTAGCCCGTCGCCTCGACGGCGCGCGTGAGGGACGCGAAGTCGATCACGCCGTCGCCGGGATAGTGGCGGCTCAGCAGGACGTCCGGGGCCAGAGGTGTCTTCCAGTCGCACACCTGGTACGTCGCGATGCGTCCCTCGCGTCCGGCGCGCTCGATCTGCGCGTAGACGTCGGGATCCCAGAAGACGTGGAAGGTGTCGACCGTCGTTCCGACGACCGCGGGATCGAAGTCCGCGGCGATGTCGAGGGCCTGGCCGAGGGTCGAGACGACGGCGCGGTCCGACACGTACATCGGATGCAGCGGCTCGATGGCCAGTGTCACACCCGCTGCCGCGGCATCCGGAACCAGTTCGCCGATGGCGTCGCGCACGCGCTCGCGAGCGCCGAGCAGGTCGCGAGACCCTTCGGGAAGCCCACCGGCGACGAGCACCAGGATCGACGTGGAGCCTTCGGCGCCGGCGGCGGCGAGGGTGGCGGTCTCCTCGATCGCCCGACGGTTGTCGTCGAGCGCCGCCCGGCGCTCGGGACCGTCGGGGAGGGTGAAGAACCCGCCGCGGCAGTGCGTCGTGAACCGAAGCCCCGAATCGGCGAGCATCGTGGCGGCGGTGGCGAGTCCGACCTCGTTGACCGGCTCGCGCCAGAGTCCGATGGCCTGGACGCCGGCATCCGCGGTCACACGCAGCGCCGTGGCGAGATCGGCGTACTTGATCGTCGCCTGGTTGATCGACAGGCGCGCGTCAGGTCCCTGAGCCTGTCCAAGGGTCACGAGAGCACCCCCGGAACGTCGACGCCGTTGTGGCGGAGCATGCCGTGCCAGCGGACGGCCGCGAGCTCGGGCTTCTCGAGCGCGTGCGACGCGTTCGCGAGCTCGACGATGCGACTGAGGTGCGGCAGGCTGCGGGCGGAATGGAGGCCGCCGACCATCTGGAACGCGGACTGGTGGCCGTTGAGCCACGCGAGGAAGGCGACACCGGTCTTGTAGTAGAACGTCGGCGCGGCGAACACCTGGCGGCTGAGCTCTTCGGTCGGCCCCAGGATCTCGAGGTACCTCGCCGGGTCGCCCGCATCGAGCGCCTGGATGGCCGCCGACGCCACGGGGGTCAGCGCTGCGAACGCCCCGAGCAGGGCGTCGGAGTGCTGGCGGGGCGAGGCCGCGTCGCGCGCAGGCTGCTCGGCGTCGGGAACGTCGGCTCCGCCGATGAGCCCGACGTAGTTGAAGTCGTCGCCCGTGAACATGCGCACGCCCTCGGGCAGACGCTCGCGCACCGAGACCTCGGAGGCGGCGTCCAGCAGGCTCATCTTGACGCCCGCGACCTTGTCGACGTTCTCGGCGATGATCTCGAGCAGCACCGCCGACGCCTCGCGCCAGTCGGTCGAGCCGAAGTACCCCTCGAGCGAGGGGTCGAACGCCGTCCCGAGCCAGTGGAGCACGACCGGGACCGTCGCCGACTGCAGCACTTCGCGGTACACGCGACGGTAGTCGTCGGCCGATTCGGCCACGCGGGCGAGGTGACGGGATGCCATCAGCACCGGTCCGGCGCCCTGCTCCTCGGTGAAGTGCAGCTGCTGCTTGTAGGCGTCGATGACCTCGTCGAGCGAGATGCGCTCCGCCTCGACGTGGTCGGTGTTGACGCCGACCACGACCGAGCCGCCCTCTTCGCGGGCGACCTGCGCCGATCGCGAGATCAGCTCGCGGGTGGCGGCGGCGTCGAGCCCCATGTTGCGCTGCGCGGTGTCCATCGCGTCCGCGACGCCCAGACCCCACGAGTAGACGGCACGGCGGAAGTCGAGCGTCGAGTCCCAGTCGATCTCGGCGGGCTGCCCTGGTGTGTTGTCGCCCCAGACGACCGGCACGACGTGCGCGGCCGCGTACGCGACGCGGCTGCGCAGCCCGTCGACCGGCTTCGTATAGCCCGGCGACTCGTTGAGCGTCACGGCCGAGACCGTGCCGCTCGGCGAGAGCAGAGTCAGGTTCGTCATGGCGCTCAGTCCAGCGAGAGCGACGGCAGCTCGACCTTGCGGCCTTCGCGGCTCGACTGCAGGCCGGCTTCGGCGAGCAGCACGCCGCGCGCACCCGACAGCAGGTCGAACTCGTAGGGGGTGTCGAGCACGTACGACTCGAGGAACTCCTCCCACTGCTGACGGAAGCCGTTGAGGAACACGTCGTTCGTGGGCACCTCGGCCCAGTCGGCGTCGTAGTCGTGGTCGTCCGCCAGGTCGGGGTTCCACAC
>JBEVLS010000200.1:0-4173 GCA_040509015.1 Microbacterium sp. | reverse complement strand
CCCGATCACGAGGCCGAGCAGTCGGTCAGCCCGATCCGAGGCCTGTCCAAGGCCTGATCCACGTCAACCGGTCCCGGTCCTCCCGCTCGCGGAGGGCCGGGATCCGTGCGTTTCGGGCACGGTCCGAGTTTGTCGTGGCGTTCGGCGGTCTGATATTACTGAACGATCGGTAAGATAATCACCGAGCACTGATCGCGACGTGGCGGATCGAGAGGATGACGATGTCCGAGGCCTATCTCGTCGGCGGCGCGCGCACTCCGGTGGGCCGCTATGGAGGAGCGCTCGCGGGCATCCGTCCCGACGATCTCGCCGCCCTCGTCGTCGCCGAAGCGGTCGCACGCTCCGGCGCGCCTGCCGAGGCGGTCGACGAAGTCATCCTGGGTGCCGCCAACCAGGCGGGCGAAGACAACCGCAACGTCGCGCGCATGGCGGTGCTGCTGGCCGGCCTCCCCGACGACATCCCGGGGTTCACCGTCAACAGGCTCTGCGCGTCCGGCATGACGGCGATCGCGCTCGCCGCGCAGGCCGTCCGCGCGGGCGACGCCGACCTCATGATCGCGGGCGGCGTCGAGTCGATGACGCGTGCGCCGTGGGTGCAGGCGAAACCCGACCGGGCGTGGGCGAAGCCGGGCGCCGCCTTCGACACGTCGATCGGCTGGCGGTTCACCAACCCGCGACTCGCCGCGCGCGACAAGGCGACGTTCACGATGCCCGAGACGGCCGAAGAGGTCGCACGCGTGGACGGCATCTCGCGGGAGGACGCCGATGCGTTCGCCCTCGAGAGCCACCGGCGCGCGGTCGCGGCGATCGACGCCGGCCGGTTCGCCGACGAGATCGTGGCCGTCCCGACCCGCACGGGCGACGTGGCCGTGGACGAAGGGCCGCGCCGCGACTCCTCGCTCGAGGTGCTCGCCGGGCTGCGGCCGGTCGTCGAGGGGGGAACGGTCGTGACCGCCGGCAACTCCAGCTCGCTCAACGACGGGGCGTCCGCCATCGCGGTCGCCTCGGCCGAGGCCGTCGAGCGGCACGGCCTGCGCCCCCGTGCGCGCATCGTGGCATCCGTCTCGGCCGCGCTCGCGCCCGAGATCATGGGTCTCGGGCCCGTGCCGGCGACGCAGAAGGTGCTCGCGAAGGCCGGACTGACGGTCGCGGATCTCGGCGCCGTCGAGCTGAACGAGGCATTCGCGTCGCAGTCGCTCGCCGTCATCCGCCGGTTGGGGCTCGACTCGGCGATCGTGAACGCCGACGGCGGCGCGATCGCGCTCGGACACCCCCTGGGCTCGAGCGGCAGCCGCCTGATCGTCACGCTGCTCGGACGCATGGAGCGGGAGGGCGCGCGATACGGACTCGCGACGATGTGCGTCGGCGTCGGACAGGGCACGGCCATGATCGTGGAGCGGATCGATGCCTGACGCCCTGCGCATCGAGAGGCACGACGAGCGGGTGGTCGCCACCCTCGACCGGCCCGACGTGCGCAACGCGATCGATCAGGGGATGATCGACGAGCTCCACGCCCTCTGCGACGAGCTCGAAGCGCACCCGCGCACGCTCATCATCCTCGGCGCCGACGGCGTCTTCGCCTCGGGCGCCGACATCGCGCAGCTGCGCGATCGCAGAGCCGCAGATGCCCGCCGCGGCATCAACACGCACGCGTTCCGTCGGGTGCGGGCGCTGCCGATGCCCGTGATCGCCGCGATCGACGGGTGGGCGCTCGGCGGTGGCGCCGAGCTCGCCTATGCCGCCGACCTGCGCATCGGCACGCCCCGCCTGCGCATCGGCAACCCCGAGACGGGGCTCGGGATCATCGCCGCCGCCGGCGCGACGTGGCGCCTGCCCGAGATCGTCGGCGAGGCCAGAGCGGCCGAGCTGCTGCTCACGGGGCGGATCCTCGACGGCGACGAGGCGCTCGCGTGGGGCATCGTGTCGTCGCTGCACGAGCCCGAGGACCTGCGCGCGGCAGCGCTCGCGCTCGCCGACCGCATCGCCGCTCACGACCCGCTCGCGACGCGCCACACCAAGACCGCGCTGCGCGCTGCGGCGTCCGAGCACCCCGCGATCGAGCTCGAACTGCAGGCCGAGCTCTTCGAGAGCCCCGAGAAGATCCGCCGGATGACGGCCTTCCTCGAACGGAGGAAGCGATGAGCGGCGTGCCGGAACGGGTCGGCGTCATCGGCGGCGGACGCATGGGTGCGGGCATCGCGCACGCGTTCGTCCTCGCCGGCGCCTCGGTCGTCGTGCTCGAGCGCGACGCGGACGCGGCGGGCGCGGCATCCGGTCGCATCGTCGAGAGCCTGCGGCGCAGCGTCGAGCGCGGGAGCGCGACCCGCTCGCTCGCCGAACTCGAGAAGGCGCTCGAGACGGCGACGGACGCCGACGCGCTCCGCGGCTGCGGGCTCGTCGTCGAGGCGGTGCCCGAAGACCGCGGCCTCAAGCTCGACGCGCTCACCCGCGCCGAGTCCGCCCTCGACCCGACGGCGGCGCTCGCGACCAACACGTCGTCCATCTCGATCGACGACCTCGCCGGGCGTCTCGCACGGCCGGAGCGCTTCATCGGCCTGCACTTCTTCAATCCCGTGCCGGCCTCGCAGCTGGTCGAGATCGTCGTCGGCACGTCGACGGGCGCCGCGCTCGTCGCCGACGCCCGCACGTGGGTCGCCGCGCTGGACAAGACTCCGGTCGTCGTGCGCGACAGCCCCGGCTTCGCCTCGAGCCGACTCGGCGTCGCCCTCGGGCTCGAGGCGATCCGCATGCTCGAAGAGGGCGTCGCCTCGGCGGCCGACATCGACGCGGCGATGGAGCTGGGCTACCGGCATCCGGTCGGTCCTCTTCGCACGACCGACCTCGTCGGCCTCGACGTGCGACTGGGCATCGCGGAGGAACTGCACGCGCGACTGGGTGAGCGGTTCGCCGCGCCCGAGCTGCTGAGGCGGATGGTCGCCGACGGACACCTGGGCCGCAAGACGGGCCGTGGATTCTACGAATGGAGCGAATGATGACGAGCATCCTTCCCAGCTATCTGCGGGGCTCCTGGTGGACCCCTGCGGCGGACGTCGACGCGACGGCGGTCCTCGACGCCTCCACGGGTGAGGAGGTCGTGCGGGTCAGCACCGAAGGCATCGATCTCGCGGGCGCGCTCGACTTCGCCCGCAGCACCGGGCAGCGCAGCCTCGGAGCACTCACCTTCCACGAGCGCGCGATGCTGCTGAAGCAGTTCGCCCTGGCGATCTCGGCGCGCAAGGAAGAGCTCTACGAGCTCTCGAAGCGCGCGGGCTCCACCGTGCGCGACTCGCTGAGCGACGTCGACGGCGGCATCGGCGTGCTGTTCACGTACTCGTCCAAGGGGCGCCGCGAGCTGCCGAACGCCCAGGTGTACCTCGACGGTCCGATCGAGCCGCTGTCGAAAGACGGCTCGTTCCTCGGGCGCCACGTGTACACGCGTCTGCCGGGCGTGGCGGTGCAGATCAACGCCTTCAACTTCCCCGTGTGGG
The DNA here is from genome assembly GCA_040509015.1 of Microbacterium sp. Lineage (GTDB taxonomy): Bacteria > Actinomycetota > Actinomycetes > Actinomycetales > Microbacteriaceae > Microbacterium. The sequence goes on along the minus strand of JBEVLS010000200.1, from coordinate 685 downwards.
GCGCGCTCGAGAAGTTCGCCCCGGCATTCCTCGCCGGCGTTCCGACCCTCGTGAAGCCCGCGACGCCGACGTCGTACGTCGCCGAAGCGTGGGTGCGGATCCTCGTCGAGACCGGGCTCCTTCCCGACGGCTCGCTGCAGCTCGTCAGCGGCAGCGTGCCCGGCCTCTTCGAGCACCTGCGGCTGGGCGACCTCGTCGGCTTCACCGGAAGCGCGTCGACGGCCGAGCGGCTGCGCGCACAGGCCGCCGACGGCGTGCGCTTCACGAGCGAGACGGACTCGATCAATGCCTCGGTGCTCGGCCCTGACGCCGCTCCCGGCACTCCCGAGTTCGACGCCTACGTGAAGCAGCTCATGGTCGAGCTCACCACGAAGGCCGGTCAGAAGTGCACCGCGATCCGTCGCGCGATCGTGCCGACCGGGTCGGTCGATGCGGTGGTCGCGGCTCTCACGGCGAAGATCGCCGAGCGCGTCGTGATCGGCGATCCGCACGCCGACGCCGTGACGATGGGCCCGCTCGTGTCGCTCGACCAGCGCGACGAGGTGCTCCGCAGCGTCGCCGCCCTCGAGGCGGCGGGCGGGCGCGTGCTCATGGGCTCGGTCGACGCCCCCGACGTCGTCCGCGCGGACGGGTCCACCGGCCCCGCCACCGAGGGGGCGTTCGTCGCACCGCTGCTGATCGGCTT
>JBEVLS010000199.1:0-6534 GCA_040509015.1 Microbacterium sp. | reverse complement strand
CACCCCACAGGTTGACCGGCTTCGCGGCGCTGGCGGCCTCGGCGAGGAGGAGCAGGTCGGCGTACACGCCTCGATCGTAGGGCGGCCGCCCCCACGGGTCTACGGGTGCGCGGGTGGGACTGCCGCCGGCGGCGTCCGCTCGTCGGCCAGGAGCAGATCGACGAGGGCGTCCGGCGACACGCCACGCCGAGCCGCCTCGTCCTCGATGCGGCGCAGGGCCGCGGGCGACAGTCCTCCTGGGACGCCGCGCCCGCGGAGCAGGAGGGAGATCACGGGCACAACCACCGCGCCGAGCGCGGCGAGGATCGAGACGATCCCGAGGGTGCGGGGGAACACCTCGTCGTCGACGGCCTCGGGCCACCAGACGACGAAGACGACCATCAGGAGCACGACGGCGACCAGCGCGAGGGTGATCCCGAGCCCGATGCGCACCGCGGACTGTCGACGATCGGCGAGGAGGAGCAGCAAGGAGGCGAGCGAGAAGGCCGCCGTCGCGGCGACCGCTGTCCAGACGGTGCTGAAGAAGCCGTCCGACATCGGTCCGCGGTACCAGATGAGGAAGACCACGAGTGCGGCCGCGATCACCGAGACGAGTGCCCCGGCGAACCCGAAGGCCTGCAGCCGGCGGCCGATGAGCGCCGCGCAGCACAGGACGGCGACGCTGAAGACGCCGATGACGGCCGTCGTTCCCAGGACCCGGCCCGCCGTCTCGTCGAGCGAACCGCTCGCCAGCACGATGATCCCGCCCACTGCCGCGATGCTGAACGACACGATGATGACCGCGACGATCACCCGCCGCAGAAGCGATGCCGGTCCGCGCCCCGAGTGATCGTCGTTCGTCATGTGAGCGCTCCTCGCACCTTCGCGACGTCGTCGGTCATCTGCTCGATGAGAGCCTCGATACCGTTGAACGCGACCATACCGCGCACGCGCTGGGCGAACTGCACTTCGACACGATGACCGTAGAGGTCCAGCTCGGTCTCATCGAGCACGTAGGCCTCGACCTGTCGCACCAGCACGTCGTCGAACGTGGGGTTGGTGCCGACGCTGATCGCGGCGGGGTATCGGATGCCGGGACGCAGCCCGTCCGGCGAGCCTTCGTCGATCAGCCAGCCCGCGTACACGCCGTCCGCGGGCACGAAACCCTCGAGGGAGGGCGAGAGGTTCGCGGTGGGGAACCCGAGCTCGCGCCCGCGCTTCATGCCGTGGACGACCTCGCCCCACACCGACGGCGTGCGACCGAGGAGCTTCGCGGCGGTCTCGACGTCGCCCTCCGCCAGGAGCTCGCGCACCCACGTCGACGAGACGCGACGGCCTCCTTCGATCGAGCGGACGTCGTCGACGACCTCGACGTCGAAGCCGAACCCCTCGCCCATCTCGCGCAGGATCTCGGGCGTGCCCTCGCCCCCGCGGCCGAACCGGAAGTCGTCGCCGACGAGGACGATGCGCACGTCGAGCGCCCCGACGAGCACGTGCTCGACGAATTCACGGGCCGAGAGGTCGGCGAGCGCCTGGTCGAACGTCAGCAGGAGCGTCGCGTCGACTCCCGCCTCGGCGAGGAGCTGCAGCTTCTGAGTGACGCCGATGAGCTCGGGCGGGCACTTCTCGGGCCGCAGCAGCGCCAGGGGGTTGCGGTCGAACGTCACCGCGACCACGCGTGTGCCGCCGGTCGCGGCATCCACTCTGGCCCGGTCGATGACGGCGCGATGGCCCGAGTGCACGCCGTCGAACTTGCCGATGGCGACGACCGACGGCCCGAAGCCCTCGGGCACCTCGACGGGGTCGCGGAAGACGATCACGCGGTCACCGTGGCGGGGACGGGCCGGTGCGTGACGAGCCACCACAGGCCGAAGAACGGCAGGACGAGAGGCACGAACAGATAGCCCATGCCGAACCACGACCACACGGTCGGGTGGGCGAACAGCGCGGGCAGGACGAACGTCAGGGTGCCCACGACGAGCACGCCCGCGAGCTCGAACGTGATCGCGATCCACGCGACGCGGTACCACGCGCGCGAGCCCGCGAAGACGAGCGCAAGCGTCGCGAGGATGTAGACGCCGGCGGCGAGCGCCGACAGCGTGTAGGCCAGCGGTGCTTCATCGAAGTCGCGGAAGATCTGGACGAACGAGCGACCGGTCGCGGCGAGCGCCATGATCGCGTAGACGATCACGAGCACACGGCCGATGCCGGTCATGCGAGGGCGGGCGGACGGCGACATGACTCGTCAATAGTAGGACGGATGCCGGCGCCGCCGGCGCTCACGCGACCTGGACCGTCCAGATGACGTGCATGCGCCACACCATGACGGCGACGGCGAGCGCGGCGATCCCCATGATGACCGTGGACCACCGGCTGCGCTCGAGGAGCGCCCAGAAGACGGCAGCGGGCGGCAGGAGTGCCGCCGAGACGAGGTACACCCAGTACTCGAGCAGATAGCCGGTCGGCGGGTTGCCGACGAGGGGCGCGACGATCGCGGTCACGATCTGCGCGACGAGGAGCAGCTCGAGGAGGGCGAGCGAGCCCACGCTGACGTCGCCGGGCCGGCGCCCCGCGAGTCCCAGGACGATGCACATCACCCCGGCGACGGAGGCCACTCCCACCTGCACGAGGGTGAACCACAGGATCATGACGCCTCCGGCATGTTCATGGCGCTCTTGAGGTCGTCGCCGCGCTTCTCGAGGATGCCCACGAGCGAGCCGTCCGGCGCGATGGCGGCGACCGGCAGCGCGGCCGCGCGCGGCGCCGCTCCCGGGAGCCTCTTGCCGTGGCGGAGGTCGCGCGCCTCGTCCGCGGTGACGTCGATCGCGCCGAGGACGTCGGCGGCGACCCGCGCGGGGTCGAGGAGCGCGGCATCCGTCATCGCGTCGCCCGCGACCGCATCGTCGACCGCGAACGGCCCGATGCGGGTGCGGCGCAGTGCCGTCAGGTGACCGCCGACGCCGAGTGCGGCGCCCAAATCGCGCGCGAGGGCGCGGATGTAGGTGCCGCTCGAGCAGTCCACGACCACGTCGAGGTCGATGGTCGCCGACCCGTCCGAGGCACGACGGATCCCGCGCACGTCGAAGCGCGACACCGTGACCTCGCGGGCCTTGAGCACGACCTCCTCACCCGCTCGGGCGAGGTCGTACGCACGACGGCCGTCGATCTTGATCGCCGAGACGGTGCTCGGCACCTGCGAGATGCGACCCGTCAGCGGCTCGATCGCGGCGGTGATCGCGGCGTCGGTGACGTCGCCCGCATCCGTCGTCGTCACGACCTCGCCGTCGGCGTCATCGGAGTCCGTCGTCACGCCGAGCCGGATCGTCGCCTCGTAGGTCTTGTCGAGACCCACGATGAAGGTCAGCAGCCGCGTCGCGGCTTCGACGCCGAGCACGAGCAGACCCGTCGCCATCGGGTCCAGCGTTCCGGCGTGCCCGATCTTGCGCGTGCCGAGCGCCTTGCGCGCCCGCGAAACCACGTCGTGACTGGTCATGCCACCCGCCTTGTCGACGAGCAGGATCCCCGCGGCGGGCATCAGCAGTAGTCCTGGAAGACGCGACGCGGGTGCTCGGGGTCGGTGTCGTCGACGATGACGGATGCCGCGGCCCGCGGCTTCGCTTCGCGCGAATAGAGCTCCTGACCGAGCCGGTGGCGCGCGTTCGACGGTGCGAGGAAGTCGGGATCGGAGCCGTCGCGCCGAGCCATGCGCTCGAACGCGACGTCGATCGGCACGTCGAGCCACAGTGACCAGTTCCAGATGCCGCGCAGCTCCGGCCGGTGGAGGAAGATCCCGTCGACGACGAGGACGGCGTCCTTGGGCGCCGTGACCCAGGCCGACTCGACGGCGGCGTCGCGGACGACATCGAAGGCGGCGAGCTGGAAGCCCGTGCTGCCGCCCGCACGGAACGGGTCGATCAGCACGCGGCGGAACGTCGCGTAGTCGAACGAGTCGCGGTAGAAGCCCTCGGGGCTCGTCCGCCCGCGTGCGTAGCGCTCTTCGCGAGGGCGGTGGAACCCGTCGATGCTCGCCCGGAACACGGCGCTGCCGTCCTCGGCGAGCACCTGCGCGAACCCGTCGGCGAACGTCGTCGTGCCCGCGCCGTCCGTCCCGTCGACCGCGAGCACGATGCGCCCGACCGGATAGTCGCGGCGCACCTCGTCGCGCAGCGCGCGCCACAGCGTGGTGACGGGGGTGATCGGCAGCCGCATCCCACCAGCCTACGACCGTCGTCGCCCTCTCTTCGGTGTCCACGGAACGCGATTCCGAGGGCGCTGAAACCGCGGTTCGTGGACACTGAACGGGAGGGAGGGAAGGCGACGTCGGGCACGCCTAGGCTGATGCGCATGCCCGACCTCGCGACGCCCTTGATCGGGTGGTACCGCGACAATGCGCGCGACCTGCCCTGGCGGCATCCGGAGTTCGGCGCGTGGGGTGTGCTCGTGAGCGAGTTCATGCTGCAGCAGACGCCGGTCTCCCGCGTCGTCCCCCGGCTCGCCGAGTGGCTCGGCCGCTGGCCCACGCCCGAAGCCCTGGCCGCGGATCCGCCGTCGGCAGCGGTGCAGGCGTGGGCGAACCTCGGCTACCCGAGGCGTGCTCTGTGGCTGCACCGCGCGGCGGTCGAGATCCGTGATCGGCACGGGGGCGTCGTCCCGCACGATGTGGGCGAACTGCTCGCGCTCAGCGGGATCGGCGACTACACCGCGCGGGCCGTCGCCGTGTTCGCCTACGGCCACCGGCATCCGGTCGTCGACACGAACACCCGCCGCGTGCTCGCACGCGCGATCGACGGCCGGTCGCAGCCCGGACCGCCGTCCACACGCGACCTCGCGGCGATGGACGCGATCCTCCCCGCGTCCGACGACGACGCCGCGATCGTCAACGCCGCCGCGATGGAGCTCGGCGCCGTCGTGTGCACCGCTCGCGCACCGCGCTGCGAGACGTGCCCCCTGAGCGACCGCTGCGCCTGGCGCGCCGCAGGGTACCCCGACACGGGCGACGATCGGCGCAAGCAGGCGAGGTACGAGGGCAGCGATCGGCAGGCCCGCGGGGCGATCCTGAAGGTGCTGCGGGATGCCGCGCCGCACGCCGTGCGTCTGGACGACGTCGCCGCCGACTGGCCGGACGCCGGTCAGCGCGACCGCGCGATCGACTCGCTCATCGGCGACGGCCTGGCCGAGGCCGCCGACGGGATGCTCGCGCTCCCCCGCTGATCAGCTCGCCAGCAGCACGTCGGCGATCATCGCGCCGAGCGAGCGGGTGTAGGCATCCGGGGTCATCCGGTCGATCCGCACAGCCCGATCGAAGACCTCGACCGACCCGATGAGGAGTGCGCGGTCGACGAGGTCCTCGAAGGAGACATCGTCGCGAAGGTATCCACGGCGCTCCCACTCCCTCATGAGAGTGACGTTCTGTTCGCGGATGCGGCCGGCGAGCGCCCCGAGGGTGTCCGCCATCACGGCATCGTGGCGAGCCGCTTCGGACAGGGAGAGCCACAGACCATGGACCGACGAATTGACCTGGGTGAGCACGGCGGCGGTCGCCGTCGCCGCTTCTGGGCCCGTCGACACGGCGAGCATCAGCGCGCCGAGTTCGGTGTCGCGGGCGTCGGTGTCGTCGTCGCCGCCGAAGGTCGCCGCGTTGATCGCGGCGGTCAGGAGCGCCTGCTTCGGGCCGTGCGACTGCACCGTCTCGGTGGAGACCCCCGCCCTCCGGGCGATCTCGGGCATCGTGGTCGCCGCGAAGCCCCGCTCGGCGAAGAGTCCGGATGCCGCCGCCACGACGCGCTCGCGTGTGGCCGCCGCTTGGGCTGCCCTCAGCTCGGAGGAGTACTTGCGACCGGATACGCTCGAAGAAACCATATTGACTACTGTGCTCCTGTAGTGAATACTCAATGCCTGTAATCAACCCTAACCCGTCGAAAGCAGTCCGCATGTCCGACCTCGTCTTCGCCTCGGTGCCGATCCACGGCCACGTCGCCCCCCTCCTGCCCCTCGCCCGCCACTTCGTCGACCGCGGCGACCGCGTGCGGTTCCTGACCGGCTCGCGCTTCGCCGACGCCGTCCGCGCCACGGGCGCCGAGCACGTCCGTCTTCCCGAGGGTGCGGACTTCGACGACCGCAGCCTGACGAGCCTGTTCCCCGAGCGCGCGACGATGTCGCCCGTCAAGGCGATCGCCTTCGACTTCGAGCACATCTTCGTTCGTCCCGCCGAGCACCAGTTCGCCGCCCTCACCGCCCTCATCGCAGAGGGCGCCGACGCCGTGGTATGCGATCCCCTGCTCTTCGGTGCCGCCCTGCTCGTCCAGGCGCCTCTGGAAGAGCGCGTGCCGGTCGTGGTCGCCGGCATGGTCCCGCTCGCCCTCCCTGGTCCGGGTCTCGCCCCGTTCGGAACGGGCATCCCCCCGCTCGACGGTCTCGCCGGTGGCATCCGCAACGCGATCCTGCGCGCCGCGACACGTCGCATGTTCCGCCCGGTCGACGCTGCGGCCGACGAGATCGCACGCCGCGCGATCGGACGCGCCCTCACGAGGCCGGTGATGGACTGGCTGCCGGGCG
>JBEVLS010000198.1:0-9723 GCA_040509015.1 Microbacterium sp. | reverse complement strand
CCTCAGCGTCCACCCGGCCGGCGGCGCGCGGGCACGAAAAAAAGCACCGACCCGGAGGTCGGTGCTTTCGTTCTGTCGGGGGCCGCAGGCCCCGGAATCAGCGGGTGGGGGTCAGCGGTCGCCCTGCCGCTTGTCCCAGCGATCGTTCATGCGATCCATGAAGGACGAGCCGGACCGCTGCGGAGTGGGTCGCTCGACGGGCTCGACGGGACTCTTGCCCAGCCCACGCGTCGGAGTCACGGCGAAGATGACGCCGCCGAGCATGACGAGGAACCCGATGACGCCGACGACGACCAGCGGGACGGCGACGCCCACGAGAAGGCCACCGAGGCCCACCAGCACGAGGATCGTGCCGTAGACGATGTTGCGATAGCTCAGTGAGCGTCCGTCTCGAGGCGCGGTCACGACGTCCGCGTCGTTGCGCATGAGATGGCGTTCCATCTCGTCGAGCAGGCGCTGCTCCTGTTCGGAGAGTGGCATGCATCCCCCTCTTGGGTGCTGGTATCCGACGATTCTACGCGTCGCGTCGAACACTAGGCTAGGCCCGTGTCAGCCTCTACGGATCCTATCGAAGCGGTTTCTCAGCGACTCGACACCTTCCTCACCGGCCAGCGGTCCGCGACGAGCGATTTCGGCGCCGAAGCAGAGCTCTTCGTGGACGCCGGAGCAGCCGCGGTCTCGGGCGGAAAACGCCTGCGCGGCCGCTTCTGCATCGCCGGGTGGAGGGCAGTGGAGGACGCCGCCGGCCGGACGACCGCGATACCGGATGCCATCGCCGCGGCGGCGGCCGCACTCGAGCTCTTCCACGCCGCGGCCCTCATCCACGACGACGTGATCGACAACTCCGACACCCGACGAGGGCGCCCCGCCGCGCATCGGGCGCTCGAGGCCTCGCACCGCTCCGCCGGCTGGGTCGGCCACGCGGGCGACTTCGGCCGCTCCGGCGCGATCCTGCTCGGCGATCTCCTCGTCGCCTGGAGCGACGACCTCTTCGAGGAAGGTGTCGACGGGATCGATCCGCACCGAGCCCGGGCCGCGCGTCGCGAGTACGCGACGATGCGTCGCGAAGTGACGATCGGCCAATTCCTCGACATCGCCGAGGAGTCCGCGTTCCGCACCGAGCCCGATGAGCGTCACGCGGCACGAGCGCTGCGCGTGGCATCCCTGAAGTCGGCGCGCTACTCGGTGCAGCAGCCGCTGGCGATCGGCGCGGCCCTGGCCGGGGCGGATGCCGCGCAGTCGGCCGCGCTCGCCGCGTTCGGGCATCCGCTGGGCATGGCCTTCCAGCTCCGCGACGACGTTCTGGGCGTCTTCGGCGACGAGGCCGAGACCGGCAAGCCCTCGGGCGACGACCTGCGCGAAGGAAAGCGGACGGTTCTCGTCGCGTATGCACGCGAGGGCCTCGCTCCCCCCGCACGTCGGATCGTCGACGAGCTGATCGGCGACCCGACGCTCGATGCCGGGCAGATCGCGTCCCTTCAGCAGACGATCGTCGAGACGGGTGCGCTCGAGCGCGTCGAGGCTCTCATCGCCGATTACGCGAAGCAGGCCGAGCGCGCGCTCAGCGGAGCGCGCCTCGACAACGCCGCGGTCGGTTCCCTGCGCGACCTCGCGCGGGCTGCGACCGTGCGCACGACCTGACGCTCGTCAGGCGAGGGTGGCCGCGATCCGCCGCACTTCGCTCTTGCGTCCTTGGCGGAGCGATTCGATCGGCGGTCGGCCGAGCGAGTCATCGGTCTCGAGCAGCCAGTCGATCGCCTCGTCGTCGGAGAATCCGGCATCGTGGAGCACGATCACGGTGCCGCGCAGCGACGGGATGGGGTGTCCGTCGACGAGGAACACCGACGGGACTTTGAACGTGCCGTCGCGGCGAGAGCCGATCAGATGGAATTCGTCGAGGAATCGATGGATGCGACCCAGCGATTCGCCGGTCACCTCCACGAGTTCGGGCAGCGTGTGCCAGTCGGTCGGAGTTCGCGGCGCGGATTCAGCGGTCACGTCTTCCACTATTCCACCTCGGAAGGTCTCGTCGGAGTACCGAAACCAAGACGCGAGTCACTCCAGTCACATCCGTCACACGGGTCACTTCTGTTGACACGACTTGACATCCGTGACACGGTTTCCTGAGTCGAGAAAGGGGGGTCTCGTGCCGCTCGATACCGCCGTACGTCCGCTTCGCGATGCTCGCGTCTTCGTCGTGCCTGCCGCCCTGGCCGGCTCCCTCGCCGTCATGCTGAGCGCTCCGCCCGCTGCCGCCGAGGCGGCCGCGGACCGCTCGCTCAGCCTGCGCGCCGTCCCCATGGTCGGCGATCATCCCCTCGTGGCGCTCCCGCGCGCGGCCTCGTCCGCACCCGAGACCTACACCGTGGTCGGCGGCGACACCGTCAGCGGCATCGCCGCCCGGTTCGGACTCCGCACTGACGACGTCCTGGCGCTGAACGGCCTGTCGATGAGCAACTCCCTCATCCGGCCCGGCCAGGTGCTGCGCCTCACCGGCGCGTCCGCCGCCACGCCGGCGGCGGCTCCGACTCCGGCCGCATCCGGAACCTACGTCGTGCAGGCCGGCGACACCGTCAGCGCCATCGCGCAGCGTCACGGCCTGCCGATCGCCGCGGTCTTCGACGCCAACGGGCTCGACTGGGCCTCGATCATCTATCCGGGGCAGAAGCTCGCGATCCCGGGATCCGTCGCATCGGCGCCCGCCCCGGCGGAGCCCCCGCCCGCGCCCGGCGGGAGCCACGTCGTCAGCGCCGGCGACACGATCAGCAGCATCGCCGGCGCGCACGGCGTCTCGACGCAGGCCGTGCTCGACGCCAACAGCCTCGGCTGGGCCTCGATCATCTACCCGGGCCAGACGCTCGCGATCCCCGGCGCGCTCGTGCCGGCATCCGTCTCGACTCCGGTCACCGCTCCTGCCGCCTCCGACTCGCCACTCGACGCCGAGCAGACGGCCAACGCCCGCCTCATCATCCAGATCGGGCGCGAGCTCGGCGTTCCCGACCGTGGCATCGCGATCGCCCTCGGTGCCGCGATGCAGGAGTCGTGGATCCGCAACCTCGACTGGGGCGACCGTGATTCTCTCGGACTCTTCCAGCAGCGGCCCAGCACAGGATGGGGCACGCCCGACGAGATCCGCGACACGAATCGCGCCGTGCGCGTCTTCTACGGCGGCGCCGGAGACCCCAACGGCACCCGCACTCGAGGGCTCCTCGACATCCCGGGCTGGCAGAATCTCTCGTTCGCGGATGCCGCGCAGGCCGTCCAGGTGTCGGCCCATCCGGACCGCTACGCGCAGTGGGAGCAGCCCGCCTATGCCTGGCTCGCCGCCCTCGGCTGATCTCTGTCCGACAGGGCTGGGGGTGAGCCGCTGCCCGGAGTCCGGCTCCGCGCTCCGTAGACTTTCGGCGTGAGCACGAGTCAGCAGGCAGACCCGCTGATCGGCCGTCTCGTCGACGGCCGATACCGCGTGCGCGCCCGCATCGCTCGCGGCGGCATGGCCACCGTCTACGTCGCCACCGATCTGCGGCTCGAACGCCGCATCGCACTCAAGGTCATGCACGGCCACCTGAGCGACGACACCGTGTTCCAGAGTCGCTTCATCCAAGAGGCGCGCGCTGCGGCGCGGCTGGCCGACCCGCACGTGGTGAACGTCTTCGACCAGGGCCAGGACGGCGACATGGCGTACCTCGTCATGGAGTACCTGCCCGGGATCACGCTGCGCGAGCTCATCCGCGAGCAGAAGCGCCTGACGGTCCCCCAGGCCATCACGATCATGGACGCCGTGCTGTCGGGTCTCGCCGCCGCGCACCGTGCCGGCATCGTGCACCGCGACGTCAAGCCCGAGAACGTCCTGCTCGCCGAGGACGGACGCATCAAGATCGGCGACTTCGGCCTCGCCCGGGCGACGACGGCGAACACCGCCACCGGCGCGCAGCTGCTCGGCACGATCGCCTATCTCGCCCCCGAGCTCGTCACACGCGGCACCGCCGATGCCCGCAGCGACATCTACGCCCTCGGCATCATGCTCTACGAGCTCCTCACGGGCGAGCAGCCCTACAAGGGCGAGCAGCCGATGCAGATCGCGTTCCAGCACGCGACGGACTCCGTCCCCCGACCGAGCGTGAAGAACCCCGGCATCCCCGAGCAGCTCGACGAGCTCGTGCTGTGGGCGACCGAGCGCGCGCCCGACGACCGCCCGGTCGACGCCCGCGAGATGCTCGACCGCCTGCGCGAGATCGAGCGGGATCTCGGGATCTCGCCGCAGGTCGCCCGTGCGACCGCCGCCGGTCTCGTGCGCGAAGAGGGCGGCCTCGATTCCGGCGACCTCACACAGGTGATCCCGACGACCGGTGCGGTCACGACGACAGCCGTCGACACCGCCGACAACGCCACGCGGCTGCGGACGGCCACCAAGCGGCGCTCCGTCAAGGGCGGCTGGCTGGTCGTGCTGGTCGTGCTGCTGGCCGCTCTCGCGGGCGGCGCGGGCTGGTGGTTCGGGTCCGGACCGGGCTCGCTCGTGGTCGTCCCGGCCGTCACAGGGACGTTCGCGGACGCCCAGACGAGGCTGCTGCAGGACACCCTGATCGCCGTGGAGCGTCAGGAGACGAGCCTCGACGTGCCGGCAGGACAGGTGATCCGCACCGATCCGGCCGCCGGCGACCGCGTCGACCGCGACGCGTCGATCGACGTGTACATCTCGCAGGGGCCCGCGGCGGCGACCTTCGAGGCCTTCATGGGCAAGACCGAAGCCGACGCCCGCACGATCCTGGGCGACCAGTTCATCGACGTCTCCGACGAGAACTCCGAGTTCTTCACCGATGCCGAGGCCGGCACCATCGTCGGAGTGATGATCACGCGGGCGAGCGGCGAGGAGGTCGCCTGCGGCGACGGCTGCACCGTCAGTCAGGGCGACGCGGCGACGCTGTGGGTGTCTGTCGGCGCCGTCCCCGACGTCTCGGGCCAGAGCGTCGGAGACGCCACCGCGACGCTCAACGGCAGAGGACTCCAGATCGGCGGGACGGTCGAAGAGTCGAGCGACTCCGTCGAGGAGGGCCGCGTCATCCGCATCGCCGACCGCGATGGCGGCGGCTCCTGGCAGCCGGGCGACAGCATGACGCTCGTCGTCTCGTCGGGCCCGCCGCTCTTCCCCGTGCCGAACGTCGTGGGGCTGAGCCTGGCCGATGCCAAGACCCGCCTGGCCAACGCCGGCTTCAGCGCGAGGTACAACCCGCTGTGGGAGCCCTTCGCGCTCATCGCGACCGTCGTCGGTCAGGATCCCGGCGAGAACGCCCAGAGGGTCAAGGGCACCCAGGTCTCACTCGACGTGAGCGCGACCGACTGACGCCACGCCTCGAACGAGGCGAGCGGGAGGACGCCGCTCACGCGGCATCCTGCCCACCCGTTCAGAGGCGTTCGAGCTCTTCCGCCACCAGGAAGGCGAGTTCGAGCGACTGCATGTGGTTCAGGCGAGGGTCGCACAGCGACTCGTACCGCGTCGCGAGCGTCGCTTCGTCGATGTGCTCAGAGCCGCCGAGGCACTCCGTCACGTCGTCACCGGTGAGCTCCACGTGGATGCCGCCCGGGAACGTGCCGACGGCGCGGTGCGCCTCGAAGAATCCGCGCACCTCGTCGACGACGTCGTCGAAGCGACGCGTCTTGTAGCCCGTCGGCGTCGTGATGCCGTTGCCGTGCATGGGGTCGGTGACCCACAGCGGGGTGGCGCCGGAGTCCTTGACCGCCTGCAGCAGGGGCGGCAGGGCGTCGCGGATCTTGCCGGCGCCCATGCGCGTGATGAACGTCAGACGCCCCGGCTCGCGTTCGGGGTCGAGCTTGTCGATGAGCTCGAGCGCCGTCTCGGGCGAGGTGGAGGGGCCGAGCTTGACGCCGATCGGGTTGCGGATCTTCGAGAAGTAGTCGACGTGCGCTCCGTCGAGGTCGCGAGTGCGCTCTCCGATCCACAGGAAATGCGCCGACGTGTTGTACGGCGTCCCGGTGCGGGAGTCGATGCGGGTCATCGGCCGCTCGTAGTCCATGAGCAGGCCTTCGTGACCCGTGTAGAACTCGACGCGCTTCAGTTCGTCGAAGTCCGCGCCGGCGGCGGCCATGAAGCGGATCGCGCGGTCGATCTCACCGGCGAGACGCTCGTACTGCTGGTTGGCCGGGTTCTGCGCGAAGCCCTTGTTCCACGAGTGGACCTCGCGGAGATCCGCGAACCCGCCCTGCGTGAACGCACGGATCAGATTGATCGTCGACGCCGCCGTGTGGTAGCCCTTCAGCAGTCGCTGCGGGTCGGCGGTGCGGGATCCCTCGGTGAAGTCGTAGCCGTTGACGATGTCGCCGCGGTAGGCCGGCAGCGTCACGTCGCCGCGGGTCTCGTCGTCGCTCGAGCGGGGCTTGGCGAACTGTCCCGCCATCCGCCCCATCTTCACGATCGGCATCGATGCGCCGTAGGTCAGCACGACCGCCATCTGCAGCACGGTCTTGATGCGATTGCGGATCTGCTCGGCCGTCGCGCCGGCGAACGTCTCTGCGCAGTCGCCGCCCTGCAGGAGGAAGGCGTTTCCGGATGCCGCGCGTGCGAGCCGGTCGCGGAGGTTGTCGACCTCACCGGCGAAGACCAGCGGGGGCAGCGTCGCGATCTCGTCCGAGACGGCGGCGACGGCATCGGCGTCGGGCCATGCGGGCTGCTGCTTGATGGGCAGGGTCCGCCAGTGGTCGAGCGCGTCGAGGTGCTGAAGCATCCGCCAAGTCTAGCCGTGGGCGCGGGCCTCGAAGCCCGCTGTGACGCCCGTTCAGGCCTTGGTCGCCAGCCGGTCCTTCACCGTCGAGGCGTACACGTCGTCGTACTGCTGCTCGCCCAGTCTCTGGAGGGCGACCATGATCTCGTCCGTCACGGATCGGAGGATGTAGCGGTCGCTCTCCATGCCGGTGAACCGCGAGAAGTCGAGCGGTTCGCCGATCACGATGCCGACGCGCACCACGCGCGGGATCGTGCGCCCGATCGGCAGCATCGAGTCGGTGTCGACCATCACGACCGGCACCACCGGCACTCGCGCCTCCAGCGCCATGCGGGCCAGGCCCGTGCGACCGCGGTAGAGCCGACCATCCGGGCTGCGCGTGCCTTCGGGATAGATGCCCAGCAGATCTCCGCGCCCGAGCACCTGGAGCCCGGTGTTGAGGGATGCCTCCGACGCCTTGCCGCCCGAGCGGTCGATGGGGATCTGCCCGGTCGCCTTCATGAACATGCGCGTCGACCAGCCCTTGAGGCCCTTGCCGGTGAAGTAGTCGCTCTTGGCGAGGAACGACACGGGCCGGTCGATCATGAGAGGGAGGAAGACCGAGTCCATGACCGAGAGGTGGTTGCTCGCGAGGATCACCGCTCCCTCGGAGGGGATGTTGCGCCGGCCGATGATCCACGGTCGCCAGATCGCCTTCACGATCGGCCCGATCACGACGTACTTCATCAGCCAGTAGAACATCGGCTATCCCTCCGCCGCGGCACCCGCGAGGTCGGCGACGCCGATGAGCCCCGCATCGTTTCCGAGTTCGGCGATCGCGAAGGATGCCGTGGGCCGGTCGCCGTACCCCGGAAGCGACGTCTCGTATGCGATGCGCACCGGCACGAGGAGGTCTTCGCCCAGCTGCGCCACTCCCCCGCCGATCACGAACAGCTCGGGGTCGAGCACCGCCTGGAATCCGCCGCACGCCTCGCCGAGCGCGGTCGCGACGCGGCGGAGCGCCTCGATCGCCCCGGGGTCTCCGGCGAGGACCAGCCGCGACACGGCCGGCCCCGAGATCCTGCCCTTCGCGGCGCGGAGGTCGGCCAGCGCGGCGCCGATGCCGCCGGCATCCGCGATGTCATCCGCCTCGCGCTGGAGCGCGCGGCCCGACGCATACTGCTCGAGGCATCCGTTCTGCCCGCACCCGCAGGGCCGGCCGTCGCGCGTGAAGCGCATGTGCCCGAGTTCGGCGGCGATGCCGTGACCGCCGCGGTAGAGCTCGCCCGAGAGCACGACGGCGCCGCCGACGCCGGTGCCCATCGTGAGCATCACCATGTGCTCGACGTCGCGGCCCGCGCCGAAGCGGAACTCGGCCCACCCGGCGGCGTTGGCGTCGTTCTCGATCGTGACCGGGAGCGCGATGCCCGCCTCGAGCGTCGCCTTCAGCGGCTCGTTGCGCCACGCGATGTTCGGCGCGTGGATGACCGTCGCACGGTCCTTGTCGATGAAGCCGGCGGCGGCGACGCCGACGGCGGCGACGTCGTGCCCGGCGATGAAGTGGTTCGCCATGTCGATGACGGCCGTGGCGAGCTCCGCGGTGTCGGTCGGGGTGTCGACGCGGAGCTTCTCGATGATGCGACCGTCGGGCGAGACGATGCCACCCGCGATCTTCGTTCCGCCGATGTCGATGCCGACCTTGAGCACTTCGCGTCCCTCTCCGACCGCGCGCAGGCGGCGACGGCGCCTGAAAGTCTAGCCGCCGGCATGCCTGCGACCACATGGTGGGACGCAGGATCACTTACACTGGAATCCAGTCTCACCGCGATCCCTCCCGGTCACGGGCGGAGTCGGCGGACTAGACTCGAATCCACCCGAACACCGTTGTAGATCCACACCGGTACCGAAGGAGTTGCCGTGGTTCAATTCGAAGTTCCCGCGATCGTTCCCGCCGATCCGCAGGCGAACGTGACAGATCTGCTCGTCGAGAGGGTCAAGAAGACCCCCAATCTCGCGCTTTTCGCCGTGCCCGACGGCACAGGGTGGCGCGACATCACGGCGGCAGAGTTCCACAAGCAGGTCATCGCCTTGGCGAAGGGCTTCGTCGCAGGAGGCATCGAGCCCGGCGACAAGGTGGGGTTCATCGCCCGGACGACATACGACTGGACGCTGGTCGACATGGCGCTGTTCTTCGCCGGCGCCGTCATGGTTCCGGTCTACGAGACCAGCTCGCCGAGCCAGATCGCGTGGAACATGACCGACTCGGGCGCCGTCGCCTGCATCGTCGAGTCCACCGACCACTCGGCCCGCCTCGACGAGGTGCGTGCAGAGCTTCCGCTCATCCGCTCCGTGTGGGCGATGCACGCGGGCGACCTCGACAAGCTCATCGCGCAGGGCGCCGACGTCACCGACGACGAGATCGAGCGCCGCCGCAACATCGCCAACGGCGCCGACATCGCGACGCTGATCTACACGTCGGGCTCGACCGGCCGCCCCAAGGGGTGCGTCCTGACCCACAGCAACTTCGTCGAACTGGTGCGCAACTCGGCCAAGTCGCTCGAGGAGGTCGTCTCCACCCCCGGCGCCTCGACCCTGCTGTTCATCACCACGGCGCACATCTTCGCCCGGTTCATCTCGATCCTCGACATCCACGCCGGCGTCAAGACGGGTCACCAGCCCGACACCAAGCAGCTGCTCCCCGCTCTCGGCTCCTTCAAGCCGACGTTCCTGCTGGCGGTCCCGCGCGTGTTCGAGAAGGTCTACAACTCGGCCGAGCAGAAGGCCGAGGCCGGCGGCAAGGGCAAGATCTTCCGCGCCGCCGCGCACACCGCCATCGAGCACTCGCGTCTGCTCGAAGAGGGCAAGAAGATCCCATTCGGCATGAAGATCAAGTTCGCGCTGTTCGACAAGCTCGTCTACAGCAAGCTGCGCGAAGCCATGGGCGGCCGCGTGGTCTACGCCGTGTCGGGGTCGGCGCCGCTCGGCCCCCGCCTCGGGCACTTCTTCC
>JBEVLS010000197.1:0-3682 GCA_040509015.1 Microbacterium sp. | reverse complement strand
GCGTGCTCGAGCACGGCGAGCCGGCCGACGCGCTGATCGATGATCGGCGCGGGGACCTTGCCCTTGCGGAAGCCGGGGATCTGGACGTCCTGCGCGATGTGCTCGTACGCGTGCGCGATGCTGGGCTTGAGCTCATCCGGGGTGACCGTGATGCTGAGCTTCACCCGGGTCGGGCTGAGCTTCTCGACGGTGCTGTTGACCATGCCTGTTCGTTCTCCTCTGATGTCCGCGCACGAGCGCGGGGGCTGAAGGGTCGTGGGGTCTCTGTTCCCCGAGAATGGGGGCCGTGACGTCGGGGCGACAGGATTTGAACCTGCGGCCTCCCGCTCCCAAAGCGGGCGCTCTACCAAGCTGAGCTACGCCCCGGGCAGGTCGCACGCGCATGCGCGGACACGAAACGGCCCTGGGAAGTCTAGCCGACCCGACTGGGCGGCACCCCCGCGCGTGTTCGGGACGCCTGATCCGTCGGATAGACTGACGGATGCCGCGGCTCGCCGCCGCGGTCCACCGAACCGACCTGATCCAGGGAATCCCAGATCAGAGCGATTTCGGGGCTGTAGCTTAGTGGTAAAGCCTCTGTCTTCCAAACAGATGATGCGAGTTCGATTCTCGTCAGCCCCTCCGAAAGAATCCGATCCCGACCCCGCGAGATGGTCGTCGTCAGACCGCGCCTTCGTGCTCCGCGGTGTGAGCACGATAGGCGTCGGCGTTGCGCTGGAGCGCCGCCCGCTCCTCGTCCGTCAGTTCGCGCCGCACCTTGGCCGGCACTCCGGCCACGAGGGATCCGGGCGGCACGACCGTGCCCTCGAGCACGACGGCCCCGGCTGCCACGAGCGAGCCCGCGCCGATCACGGCGCCGTTGAGCACCACGCTGCCCATCCCGATGAGGGATCCGTCCTCGATCGTGCAGCCGTGGACGACGGCGTTGTGCCCGACCGACACGTCGGCGCCGATGCGCACGGGCGACCCCCGGTCGACGTGCACGGCGACGTTGTCCTGCAGGTTGCTGCCCCGGCCCACCGTGATGGTGTCGCCGTCGGCGCGGAGCACGGCGTTGTACCAGACGCTCGCGCCCTCGGCGAGGGTCACGGCCCCGATCACGCGTGCTCCCGCCGCGACGAACGCGGACGGGTCGAGCATCGGCGTCGCGCCGCCGACGGAGAGGATCGAGGCGCCTTCGGCAACGGTCATGGCTCCGACCCTAACCGGCGCGCGCGGCGAGCGCCTGCTCGATCGCCTCGACGTACCAGGGGCCGAGGGTGTCGGCGAACGTCACCGTCAGGTGGTCCTGGTCGCGGTAGATGTTCGCTCCCCCGACCACCGGCCTGCAGACGTCCTCGTCGCAGAAGACGTCGGTGAAATCGAGCAGCGTGACGCCGTCGAGGCCCTCCGCGGCATCCCGCAGCGGATCGTCCGCGACGAGCACGTCGGAGCGCGGTCCGTCGCAGGCGGCGGCGTCTCGCGTGCGCAGGCACTTGTTCGGGTCCGTCTCCCACACGGGGTTGTCGACGACGGTGACCACGGGGATGCCGCGATCGAGCACCTCGCTCCACGCTTCGCGATAGCCGGCGACCGCGGCGTCGTGGGACGAATCGAACCCGGCGGACGAGTACGGCGTCGAGGCGATCGCCGCCGTGAAGACGGCGTCCAGATCGCGGTCGGCGAGCTGGGCCCGCACGCCGTCGCGCCACTGCGTGCACGCCGCACCGAACGCACCCGGCGTCGACAGCGGTGTGGTGTTCCACGCGCAGGCGCCCTTGAAGTAGGTCGTGAGGTGCCAGCCGTTCTCGTCTGCGAGCGCCTGGAACGTCGGCAGGAGCTGGTACGCGTGGCTGTCGCCGATGAGGGCGATGCGCGGCGCGTCCTCCGCGTCGGATCCGAACTCGCACGACACGGGTCGCGCATCGTTGAGCTGGACGAAGCACTGCGGGTCGCCGGGCCTGTCGACGCCGGCGAAGCCGGGCGCGGGAAGGATCGAGTCGCCGAAGTCGGTCGCGGCGCAGGCGTCGTCGAGGACGACGGCGGCGCCGAAGCACTCCGGCGGGTCCTCGCGGAGCTCCTGCAGCGCCTGCACGCCCTGGGTGTAGGCGGGGGCGTTCACAGCCCACGCCGCGCCGGTCGTCCCGGCCACGACCAGCATCGCCGCCAGCGACGCCCACAGCGTGACCTTCGCCGGTCGCGACGTCAGCGTCTTCCACGCGCGCACCGGGTCTTCGACGAACCTCTTGGTCAGCCAGGCGAGCACGAAGCAGATCACCAGCAGGGCGACGCGGTGGTAGATCGACAGCCCCCAGAACGGCACGGACGGCGCGATGACGATGAGCGGCCAATGCCAGAGGTAGAGCGAGTACGAGATGTCGCCGACGAATCGGGCGGGCCTGATCGCGAGGATGCGCGTCGGGTACCACCAGCGCGTCGTGTTGGACGCCGACAGGATGGCCGCCGCCCCGAGCGTCGGAATCGCCGCCATGTAACCGGGGAACGGCGTCTGGGCGTCGAACCGGAAGGCGACGAACAGCAGCACGAGCACGCCGCCCCATCCGAGCACGAAGCTGCCGATCGCGTTGCGCACGCGCAGCAGCGGGATCAGGGCGATCATCGCGCCGACGCCGAACTGCCACATGCGGCCGAACGTCACGAAGTAGGCGGGCGCCGGGTTCGTGATCGTGAAGACCACGCAGAAGACGAAGGATGCCGCGGTCACCACGCCGATCGCCACGAGCACCGCCCGGCGCCGGGCACCGCGGAAGTACTTCACGCCGATCCATGCCGCGAGCAGCATGATGAGCGGCCAGAGCACGTAGAACTGCTCCTCCAGCGAGAGCGACCAGTAGTGCTGGACCGTCGTGGGGTCGCCCGCGTGGTTCAGGTAGTCGGCCGAGTTCAGCGCCAGGAACCAGTTCTCGACGTAGAACGTCGAGGCGAGGATCTCCTGCACCTCGTTCGGCAGCGCCGACGTCGGGGTGAGATAGGGCGACATCGCGACGAGTGCGCAGAAGAGCAGCACGAGCAGGGATGCCGGCAGCAGGCGCCGCGCGCGACGAGCCCAGAACTGGCCGAGGCGCACGGTGCCGGTCGCGGTGAGCTCGCGCATCAGGTGGCCCGTGATCAGGAACCCCGAGATGACGAAGAAGATGTCGACGCCGACGTATCCCCCGGGAAGGCGCCCGGGCCAGAAGTGGTAGAGCACGACGAACAGCACGGCGATCGCCCTGAGACCCTGAACGTGAGGGATGAAGCGCGAGGGTTCGGCGTGCTCCGGCGAGCGGTCGCGTCGTTCGCGGAGGACGGCCCGTGAAGGCGCCCCCAGGTTCTGGGGACCGAGGTCGTCATCTGCGGAGGGCACGTGTCGACGCTAATCCACCCCGGCCGAAACCCGTGGATCTGCGCGGGATCACGCGTCTTTAGCCGAGCCTCAGCTTGCTTGCGGAATGCACCGGGCTGAGTAGCGTTGGAGTCATCGTAGACAGAGAACGCTCGTTCCAGGAGGACTCATGAGTAAGGTTCACACCCCGACCGCCACCACCGTCGACGCCACCATGGCCGCATCGACGGCACAGTTCCTCTCCCCCGTCGTGCTCGGCCTCGAGGCCCTCGTCGTCAACGGCAAGCAGGCCCACTGGCACGTCCGCGGCTCCAACTTCATCGGCGTCCACGAGCTGCTCGACACGATCGTCGCCAA
>JBEVLS010000196.1:0-4635 GCA_040509015.1 Microbacterium sp. | reverse complement strand
CTCGCCTACTCACGGCACACTTCGGACAATTTCGATCAATCTGCGACACCGCAGCAATCCGTCCGACCGACGCGAAGGGGCGGGCGATGGCGCCACAGAATCTGCTGCCGAGGGCGCGACACGAGCACCTGCTCCGCCAGGTGGAGCTTCACGGCAGCGTCAGCGCCGCGCAGGTCGCCGAAGAGCTGGGGGTCGCGCAGGTCACGATCCGCCGCGACATCCTCGAGCTCGAGAAATCAGGTCTGCTCGCGCGTGTGCACGGCGGCGCGATCGCCGTCGTCTCGTCGACGGCGCCGCAGTCCGCGCGCACCAAGATCGGCGTCGTGGTGCCGAGCTCGGTGGGTCATTTCCTGGTGATCGTGCGGGGAATGGATGCCGCCTCGCACGGCCTGCGCGCACGGCTGATCCTCGCCACGTCGCAGTATCGGCACGACCTCGAGCGGCGACAGGTCGAGCGGCTCGTCGAGCTCGGTGTGGACGGCATCGTGCTCGCCCCGACGCTGCGCGACCGCAGCGAGGAGGAGCTCGCGGAATGGGTGCGGACGATCCCCGTGCCGCTCGTCTTCCTCGAGCGGCGACTCGAGTCGACGGCTCTCGCGCCGTTCGACAGCGCCCGCACCGACCACGCGGGTGGGGCGGTGCTCGCGGTGGAGCACTTCGCAGCGCTCGGACACGAACGGGTGGCGCTCGCGCTCTTCGACCGCACGCCGACGGCGCCGCTCATCCGGGAAGGATACGCGCGAGCCGTCGATCGGCTGGGGCTGGGGGCCGCGCCCGAGGTGGTGCTGCCCAAGGACGACGAGAGCGACCTGGACGGCGACTTGGCGAGACTGATCGACGAATGCCGCGCGACCGGCACGAGGGCGGTGCTCGTCCACACGGACGTGCATGCCGCGCGCCTGGTCGAGATGGCGGCCGATCTCGGGGTCGGTGTGCCCGACGATCTCGCCGTGGTCGCCTACGACGACGACACCGCGGCGCTCGCGCTCGTGCCTCTCACCGCCGTGACCGCGCCGCGCCGAGACCTCGGACACCAGACTCTGCGGGCCCTGATCGAAAGGATCGTCGAGGAAGACGACGAGCGATCGGCTCCTCGTCACCTCACGATGCTCCCTTCGCTGACGGTGCGCAGTTCGTGCGGCGCGGCCGGCTGATCGTTATTGTCCGCTTCGCCGGCCGGTGAGGCGGCTTCGTCTAGATTGAGCGCGTCCGACGACGACGATCGAGGCAGGAGACCGTGCGCAGATGGCGACGTCAGTTTCCGCTTCGCTCGGGGATGCAGGCGAGGTCACCCTGGGCGACGTCGCCGGCGCAGCGGGTGTGTCGCAGTCCACGGCTTCGAGGGTGCTGAACGGCTCGACGCGGCGCGTGCGTCCGGAGCTCCGGGCGAGGGTTCTGGCTGCCGCCGCCCGCCTGGGATATTCGCCCGATCTGCGTGCGCAGGCGACCGCTCGTCGCGTGTCGACGACGGTCGCTGTGGTGGTGAGCGACCTGACGGACCCCTACTCCGCCCACGTCGCCGCGGGTCTCGTGCGCGGCGTGCAGCAGGGCGGTCTCAGCGCCTTCGTGGCAGAGAGGCTCACGGCGCAGGACGCCGCGAGCGATCAGATCCGACTGCTCCGCGGTCAACGACTGAGGGCGATCGTCGTGATCCGTCCTCAGGGCTGCGCAGGACTCGACGACGCCGTCGATCAGGAGTTGCGGCAGGTGATCGCGCATGGGGGCAGAGTGGTGGTCGTCGAGCCGACGGAAGCCGCGACGGGCCGGAGTCTCCAGGCTCACGGCCGCGCGGTGGCGCGCCGGATGATCAGCGGTTCGATCGCGGTGCCCGCGGCCGCCGGAGAAGAGGAGACGAGAGATGACGGACTCAGCCGCGCAGGATGACAGAGAGCAGACGCTCGTCTTCATCGGCGACTCGATCACAGCGGCCGATCGGGACGGTGCCGATCCGAACGATCTCGGCCGTGGATTCGTCGCGTTCATCGCGGACGACCTCCGTCGTCGACTGCCGGACTCGTCGTTCGGCGTGATCAACAGGGGAGTGGGCGGCGATCGGGCTGCCGACGTCGAGGCGCGCTGGGAGTCCGATTGCCTCGCGCTCGCTCCCGACGTCATCACGCTGCTCGTCGGCGTCAACGACACGTGGCGGCAGTTCGACCGCGGGCAGGAGAACCCGGTCGCGGAGTACGAGAAAGATCTGCGTCGCATGGTCGCAAGTGCACGCGATCGGACGACGGCGGATCTCGTGCTGGTCGAGCCGTTCATCCTGGAGGTCGGCTTCGTGACGGACCGATGGCGGGAGGACCTCGCCGAACGTCGCGAAGCCGTCGCGAGGGTCGCGCGGGACGCTGGAGCGTCGCTCGTCTCGACCCAGTACGCCTTCGACGGCGCGGCCGGCGCCGACCCTGCGGCCCTGCTGTACGACGGCGTGCATCCGACTGCCGCAGGACACCACCTGCTCGCCGAGCGGTGGCTCGCCGAGCGACCCGTCACCGTGGGTGGCTCGTGAGCATCCGCTTCGCCCTCGTGGGCACCGGTGCGATCTCAGATCGTCACGCGGCCGCCATCCGTGCGCTGGGCGACGACGGAGAACTCGTCGCAGTCGTCTCTCGCAGCGCCGACCGCGCGGCCGAGTGGGCGCGCCGCCACGACGTCGACGCCTTCACCTCGGTGTCGGATGCGGTCGCGGGCTCGTCGGCCGAGGTGGTGGTCGTCTGCACCGAGACCGGAAGCCACGCCGCCCTGGCGATCGAGGCTCTCGAATCCGGGGCGAAGGTCATCGTCGAGAAGCCCGCCGACGTCGATGTGGAGAGGATCGATCGCATGATCGCAGCCCAGCGGGCATCGGGTCTGCTCGTCGCGGTCGTCTCGCAGCATCGATTCGACCCGGCGACCGAGCGCGTGCTCGAGGCGGTGCGGTCAGGGCGACTGGGAACGGTCTCGTCCGCGGTCGTGAGTCTCGCGCTCTGGCGGGATCAGGCGTACTACGACTCCGCCGCCTGGCGCGGCACCCGACAGCTCGACGGCGGCGGTGCGCTGATGAACCAGGGCATACACGTCGTCGACGTGCTGCTGGCGCTGATGGGACCGGCCGTCGAGGTCATCGGGTTCTCGGCAGCCCTGGCGCATTCCGGCCTCGAGGTCGAGGACACCGCTGTCGGTGCGATCCGGTTCGCGACCGGGGCGCTCGCCGCCGTCCACGCAACGACGGGGGCGTTCCCCGGCGGAGAGGTCCGGATCCATGTCCACGGGGATCGCGGCTCGGCGGTGATCCTGAACGACCGTCTCGCCTGGCTCGGCACCGAGGCCGCGTCGGATGAGCCGGATGGTGGGGACGCGCTGCACCGCCAGTACGCCGACTTCGTCGACGCTCTCCGGGAATCCCGTTCCGTCCGGGTCGGTCTGGAAGACGCCCGCGCCGCCGTCGCCGTGATCACCGGCCTCTACGAGTCGGCACGCACCGGGAGGGCGATCCGCCTGTCGACACCGGACCTATAGTCGCTCGCGGGATTTCGCACCAGTCCTCGTCCTGGATGCTCCGAGTCCGTACCGTGGACGAATGGCGCGTGACCAGCTACCACCGGAGGACCTCTACACCGGCCCCATCGATCTTCCCGGCAGAAACGAGCTCGGCGAGGCCGAGAATGACGCCGAGAAGAGCGAGATCAGCTACGACGAGCAGCGCTATCCGGCCAGGCCGCGGCGTCTGCGGCCGCGTGATCACTTCCGCGGCGGCAGCGTGCGTCGCATCACGACCGACCCCCGATCGGCGGTGGGGACGAACCCGTCCTATGTCGAGTGGCTCGTACGCCAGTCGATGCTGAAGGATGCGGACGTGCTCGCCCGGCAGCTCTCCGGGCAGCCGGCGATGTGGCGCAACCCCTACGCGCGCCCCGATGCGCGGCGGGCCATCGCCACCAGCGACGTCTGGTTCACGGCGTATCCGATCTCGCTCATCACCCGGCCTGGTCAGTCGTTCCTGGCCGCGCTGGGTGATGACCACCTGTGGTCGACCTTCGAGCGGGTCGGCATCACTGCCATCCACACCGGTCCGGTCAAGCGCGCGGGTGGCATCGCGGGATGGCTCGAGACCCCGAGCGTCGACGGGCACTTCGACCGCATCAGCACGTCGATCGACCCGGCCTTCGGCACCGAGGACGAGTTCCGCTCCCTGTGCGACGTCGCAGAGACCCACGGGGGCAGTGTCATCGACGACATCGTGCCCGGTCACACGGGCAAGGGCGCCGATTTCCGGCTCGCCGAGATGGGCTTCAAGGACTACCCGGGCATCTACCACATGGTCGAGATCCCTCCCGAGGACTGGGCGCTGCTTCCCGTCGTCCCGGATGGGGTGGACAGCGTCAACCTCGATCCGGCCACGGAGCAGGAGCTCGCCGAGCGCGGGTACATCATCGGAGCCCTGCAGAGGGTCATCTTCTACACGCCCGGCGTGAAGGAGACGAACTGGAGCGCGACCGCACCCGTCACCGGTCCCGACGGCATCACGCGTCGCTGGGTGTACCTGCACTACTTCAAGCAGGGACAGCCCTCGATCAACTGGCTCGACCCCACGTTCGCCGGCATGCGCCTGGTGATCGGCGACGCGCTGCACTCCCTGGGCGAGCTCGGCACGAG
>JBEVLS010000195.1:0-3561 GCA_040509015.1 Microbacterium sp. | reverse complement strand
CTCACCGTCGACGGCGTCCGCGGCATCGAGCGACTGCGCCTCGTCTCGACCGGCACCGAGGCGACGATGACGGCGATCCGCATCGCGCGCGGAGCGACCGGCCGCGACGTCATCATCAAGTTCGCCGGCCATTACCACGGTCACTCCGACGGACTCCTCGCCGAGTCCGGCTCGGGCGTCGCGACGCTCGGCCTCCCGGGTTCGGCCGGGGTTCCCGCCGACATCGCCGCCCTCACCCTCGTGCTGCCGTACAACGACCGCGGCGCCGTGCACGCGGCGTTCGCCGCGCATCCCGGCCGCATCGCGGCGATCATCACCGAGGCCGCCGGAGCGAACGCGGGCATCCTCGCTCCCGAGCCCGGCTTCAACCGCTTCCTCGTCGAGACCGCGCACGCGAACGGCGCCCTCGTGATCCTCGACGAAGTGCTGACGGGCTTCCGCGTCGGACCCGCCGGCTGGTGGGGACGCGAGCGCACGGACGGCGAGACGTGGACGGCCGACCTCGTGACCTTCGGCAAGGTCATCGGGGGCGGGATGCCGCTCGCGGCCATCGGCGGTCGGACCGAGCTCCTCGACCTTCTCGCGCCGCTCGGGCCGGTCTACCAGGCGGGCACGCTCAGCGGCAACCCGCTCGCGGTGGCCGCCGGGCTCGCGACGCTGCGGCTCGCGGACGCCGACGTGTACGCGCGCGTGGACGCCACCTCGGCCGCCGTCGCCGCGGGCCTCGACGAGGCGCTGACCCGCGAGGGCGTGCCGCACGTCCTGTCGCACGCCGGGAGCCTCTTCTCGGTCGCGTTCCGCGACGAGCCCGTGCGCGACTACGACGACGCGCGCGCGCAGGACGGCTGGCGATACCCGCCGTTCTTCCACGCCATGCTCGACGCCGGCGTCTCGCTCCCGCCGAGCGTGTTCGAGGCCTGGTTCCTCACCGCGGCCCACGACGACGCCGTGGTCGAGCAGATCCTCACGGCCCTGCCCGCTGCCGCGCGCGCCGCGGCATCCGCCACCCGCCCCTGACCGGAGGCGTCAGATCCAGCCCGGCGTCCAGTTGTGGATCTGGTAGAACTCGTACGGCACGCCCGTCGCCGTGAGGATCGGGTACCAGAACGCCGACAGCGCGAGCGCCACGATGAGGAAGACCCACACGAGGCGCTGACCCGTCGCACGGCGGTACGGGTCGGTGCTCGAGGGCGCTGAGACGTCTCGCAGCGCGAAGGAGAGCGCCAGGATCATGAACGGCAGGATCGCGACGGTGTAGAACTGGAAGATCGTCCGTTCCGGGTACAGCAGCCACGGCACGTACGTCACGCCGACGCCGGTCAGGACGACCGCGAAGCGCCAGTCGCGGGTCATCACGAACCGCACCGCGATGTAGATCACGGCCGCGACGCCCGCGTACCAGATGAGCGGGTTGGGCATGCTGTAGATGTTCTCGACGCCGGCGTCGCCGTTGTGGAAGTGCATCGACGTGGGTCGCACGAGCAGCGGCCACTGCCAGGCGGGGCTCGCATAGCCGTGCGGGCTGGTGAGCCCGACGTGGAAGCCGTAGATCTGCTCGTGGTAGGCCCAGAGGTTCTGCAGGGGGAGGGGCACCCACGACCACATCCCGCCCGTCGCCTCGGTGATCGTGCGGCGGCCGTAGCCGCCGTCGGTCGCGAGCCAGCTCGTCCACGACGCGAGATAGACGACGAACGCCACCGGGATGAACAGGACGAACGAGACGAGACCCTGACGGAATGCGGCATCGGTCGGCCAGAACAGCACGCCCGCGCGGCGCCTCGCCAGCGCGTCGGTCACCACCAGGTAGACGCCGAGGCCGGCGGCCACGTAGAGGCCCGACCACTTGACGGCGGTCGCCGCGCCGAGCGCCGCGCCCGCGGCCACGAGCCACGGACGATTCCAGAACACGGGGCCCCACGGCGGCGCCTCGCCGTTGATCGTGCGCTCCTCGATCGCGGCGGCGAGCCGCGCGAGATGGCGTCGCCGGTCGAGGAGCACGAACCAGAACGCCAGCAGCGTGAAGAACGCGAGGAAGCCGTCGAGGAGGGCCACCCGGCTCATCACGATCGCGAGCCCGTCGATCGCCATGAGTCCCGAGGCGACGACGGCGAACGGCAGCGAACCCGTGAGCGTCTTGGCGACGAGGTAGAGCACGAGCACGGTCGCCGTGCCGAACACCGCGACCGAGATGCGCCATCCGAAGGACGAGTCGGCGCCGAACAGGGCCATCCCGATCCCGATCAGGAGCTTGCCGAGCGGCGGATGCACCACGAAGCTGCCGTCGGTGCGGAAGACGTCGGTGTCGCCCGCGACGAAGCTCGCGTCGGCCTCGTCGGGCCATGCGGCGGCGTAGCCGAGGCTCCACTGCGTCCAGGCGTCCTTGACGTAGTACGTCTCGTCGAAGGCGAGCACGTGCGGGTGCCCGAGGTTCCACACGCGCAGGATGCCCGCGACGATCGTGATGAGGGTCGGAGCGAGCCACCGCCACAGCCGCGCGAGCCTCGGCTCGGCCACGAGCCGGCCGGTCCACCGGTCGAGCAGCGTGGGCCTGGCCGGAGGCAGCAGGGGCCCCGACGGGGGCTGCTCGGCGGTCGTCGTCACGGCGTCCAGCCTATGCTGGGCCCCGTGATCATCCTCGCTGCGACGCCCATCGGCAACCTCGGCGACGCGTCGCGACGGCTCGTCGAACTGCTGTCGACGGCGACCGTGATCGCCGCGGAGGACACCCGGACGACCCAGCGTCTGCTCGCAGGGCTCGGGATCGAGAACCGGCCGCGTCTGCTCGCGCTGCACGACCACAACGAGAAGGAGCGCGCACCCGAGATCGTCGAGCTCGCCCGCACGCAGGATGTGCTCGTGCTGTCGGATGCGGGCATGCCGACCGTGTCGGACCCGGGCTACGGCCTCGTCGCCGCCGCCGCTGCCGCGGACGTGCTCGTCACCGTCGTGCCGGGGCCGAGCGCCGTCGTGACGGCGCTCGCCGTGTCGGGGCTCCCGACGGATCGCTTCACGTTCGAGGGCTTCGTCGCCCGCAAGCAGGGGGAGCGCAGCGGTGCGCTCACGGCCCTGGCGAACGAGCCCCGCACGATGGTCTTCTTCGAGGCGCCGTCGCGCGTCGCCGCGACGCTCGCCGACATGGCCACCGCGTTCGGCGCCGATCGTCGTGGCGCCGTCTGCCGCGAGCTCACGAAGCTGCACGAGGAGGTCGCGCGCGGCACTCTCGCCGAACTGGTGGAGTGGGCGGCCGGGGGAGTGCGCGGCGAGGTCGTCCTCGTCATCGCCGGCGCCGCGGCCCGCGACGTCGCCTTCCCCGATGCGGTCACCCAGGTGCTCGAGCAGGTGCGGGCCGGCATCCGTCTGAAAGAAGCCGCCGCCGATGTCTCGGCCCACACCGGGCACTCGAGCCGCGAGCTCTATCAGGCTTCCCTCGCGCAGCGAGGGAAACCCGATACCGGTTCCTGAGGAGGCGCGCAGCGCCGTATCGAAGGGCAGGCCGCGATCGCCGTCAGGAACTGAGGTCCGTCTCAGCCCTTGACGGCTCCCGAGGTCAGTCCGCCGACG
>JBEVLS010000194.1:0-5732 GCA_040509015.1 Microbacterium sp. | reverse complement strand
CGTGAGCCGCACATCCGCCCAGGGCGTCGAGATCTCGAGCGCCGTCGTCGGCGGCTCCTCGTACAGACCGACGGCCGGCTCGACGGCCTCCGCGAATCTCGCCGACGCCTTGAGCGCCGTGACGACCGGATCGGTCTCGCGGGCGGCGGTCTGCCCCTCCGGCAGCAGGTCGCGCACGGTGCAGGTCTGCACGCCGTCTTCGCCGAGGCTCGGGAGCACGTCCGACACGTAGGCGAGGTAGGGCTCGTGCGGGCCGACGACGAGCACACGGCCGCGGCCCGGCCCGAGCCGCGGGTCTGCGTACAGCAGGTATGCGGCGCGGTGCAGGGCGACGACGGTCTTGCCCGTCCCTGGTCCGCCGTCGACGACGAGCGCACCGTGCGCGTCCGCGCGGATGATGGCGTCCTGATCGGCCTGCAGAGTGCTCAGCACGTCGCGCATCCGAGGCGAACGACTGCTTCCGAGGCTCGCGATGAACGCGGACTGATCATCGAGCGCGGCCCTCTGTGCCAGCGCGCGCTCGGTGAACGCCTCGTCCCAGTAGTCCGTGATCCGCCCCGCCGTCCACCGATAGCGACGCCGACTCTCGAGTCCGAGGGGATGCGCGGGGGTCGCCGCGAAGAACGGCTCGGCGGCGGGGGCACGCCAGTCCACCAGCAGGCGCCGCCCATCGGCATCCGTCAGCCCGAAGCGCCCGACGTAGACGGGTTCCTCCTCACCGGTGCGGACGAACCGTCCGAGGCACGCATCGAGACGGAAGCGGCGCAATGCCCGCAGCCGCGAGCTCAGACGGTGGATCTCGAGATCGCGGTCCAGCGCCGCCTGGCCCGCGCCGCCGGCACGAGCCCGTTCGACGTCGAGCCGCGCGGTGGCGTCCGAGATCGCCGCGGCGAGACTCTCGGAGACGGCCGCGAAGTGTCTCTCATCGGCCGCGATGAGCGCGGGGGCCGCTTTCACGGCGAGATCATCGGGAAGGGCGAAGGCGTCGATCGTCACGTGTCAGGCTCCGGTTCCGTTGCGCGATCGCGTAACGGATGCCGTCAGCCCGCGACCGAGGACCGATTCTGCCTCGACGAGGGGGCCTTGCCGCAAGCCCCCACCCCGGTCGTAGACTGGACCCGGCGGGGAGTTGCGTCAGCGGACGCGGATCGCAGCCGGCTGGATCGTGACAGCGAAGGACCGCGTCGATCCGATCTCTTCGCCGTCGATCTCGAAGGCACGAGCGTCGGGCAGCTTCACCTCGATCGTCTTCGCACGTCCGTGACCGACCGCATCGGTGCTCGTGGCCTGATCGTTGCGTCCGAGCAGCCGCATGAGGCCGTTGTCCCACACCATCGTCTTGAGCGTCCCCGCCCATTCGCCGAAGCCCTCGGCGCTGAGCACGAGATAGTCCAGCTCGCCGTCGGACGGGTCCGCATCGGGCAGGAGCGTCAGTCCGCCCTGGAGCGATCCGCAGTTGGCGATGAGCAGGGTATGCCCCTCCTCGTCACGACCGGCCTTTCCGTCGATCGTGATGTGGAACGGCACGACGTCGCTCGCCTCCAATGCGCGGCCGAGCGACTCCACGTAGGCGAGCCAGCCGGCCTTGCTCTTGAGGTCCTCGTCGGTCTCGGCGATCATGTGCGCGTCGATGCCGAAGCCGATCATGACGACGAAGGCGTGACGCTCCGTGCCCGCGTCGAGGTCGACATCGACCCAGCCGACGTCGACGGCGCGGGCGTCGTCCTCCACCGCGCGTGCGAAGGCGGCCGGGACGCTGTTGATCGGAACGCCGAGGTTGCGCGCGAGAAGGTTTCCCGTGCCGAGCGGCACGATCGCCATCTCTGCCCGCGCCTGCGACTCGGCGAGCTGCTCGGCCACGGCACGCACCGTGCCGTCGCCGCCGGCCACGATGACGAGATCCGCACCCGCGGCGACGGCCTGCTTCGCGACGCCCTGGCCGGGATCGTCCTTGCTGGTCTCCCACCACTGGATGTCGACCTCGTGATCGCCCAGCGCACCGGCGAGGCCGGACTCCAGGGTCTCCTTGTCGGTCTTGGACGGGTTCCAGATGACGGCGATCTGCGATGTCATGACGAGGCTCCTTGCTCGGGGCGCGGGGCACCGCGACCCTTCCGACGATAGGGGACCCGAGCAGGGCTCGTGGAGGGTTGACAATGACGGGCGCAGTAGTCCCCGGCGGCATCCGCTGTCAACCCGTCGACGCGGGCGCTGGAGCGGGCCAGCATGGTGCCATGCCCATCCTCGTCATCATCCTGCTCATCGTCGGAATCGTCCTGCTGCTGCTCGGCGTCTTCGTCGAGGCGGTGAAATTCCTGCTCTGGGTCGGCATCGTCATCGTGGTGATCGCCGTCATCGCCTGGCTGATGCGGTTCATCCGACGCCAGACCTGACCCCCGCCGCGTCGAGCGACGCGCTGTCAGCGGCAGGTGGCGGCGAGATCGATCATCGCCTGCGAGGGGTAGCCGTACGCCCAGGTGCCGTTGCCCTGCGCGGTCTGGCCCATGCTGATCGCCCAGGCGGTCGCCCACTCCTCGTTCGCCATCTGGTTCTGCGAATCGAACATCTCCCAGCACTTCGACGTGATCGAGTGACCCACCTCGTGCGTCACGAGTGCGCGGGCATCGGCATCGGGCCAGGTCTCGGCGATCGAGTGCGACAGGGTGATGGTCGAGAAGCCGCCCCGCGCCGAGTTCCAGGTCGCCGTCCCGCCGATGCCCTCCGACCCGCCCGTTCCCGCGACGATCGGTGCCCAGTCGAAGTCGAGCACGACGCCGCCGGCGATCGACCGGGCGTACTCCTCGATCTCCAGACGGGTCTCCCGCAGGGGCCCGGCCTTCTCGGCGAGCTCGGACTCGTTCGACGCCTTCAGCGCCGAGGCCTTCTGCGCGTAGTCCTCGAAGGCCACGGCTGCTCCTGATCCGAGCGAGGTCACGTCGCCCGCGACCCCGGCGGCGTCACGGAAGTCGAGCACGACCAGGCTCGCGGCCGACACGTTGGCTGTCTCGAGCGCGATCGCGGCCGGCGCCACCGTCGCCGACAGAGCGATGACGGACGCCTCGAGCGCGGCGTCGGCGTCGGACAGCCCCGAGACCGCGTCCTCCATCTCCGTGGACGCCTGCCGAGTGTCCTCGAGGCCGTCGTCGAGTCGTTCGGTCGCCGAGAACAGCTCCCACGTCCACCCGGGCTTCTCCTCGGCCTCTCCCAGCGGCATCGCCAGAGCCGCCTCGGCCGCGTCGATCTCGGCGGTCGCCGCGCCCACGGCGTCGGCGACGGTCCCGCGCACCGCAGGATCGATGAGGTCGTCGCCCGCCGAGGCGATCACCGCGTCGGCGGCCGCCACAGCCCCGTCGCCGGCGTCGACCGCATCGGCGAGCGTGTCTCTCACCTCGGCGGCGTCGCCGTTCGCGGCATCCAGCGCAGCTGCGACCTCGTCGAAGGAGGTGTTGGCGCTGACGTGCACGTACGTTCCCACCCCGATGACAGCGACAGCCCCTGCCAGTCCGATGATCCACGCGAGGCGCGCTCGAGAGCTCACTCTCCTGCGAGGCGCGACCGACAGCTCTGTCGCTGCGAGCGGCGCGACGTCTGACGGCTGAGGCGGTGGGGCTTCCACCCTTGCACTGTAAAGGAGCAGCGCGCCCGAATCCGACTCAGACCAGCTGGGCGACCCAACTCTTCAGCGCGTCGGCGAGGACATCGGCATCGGCAGGGCTCGGATCGTCCCGACGGAAAGTCACGACGAGTCGGTTGCGATCCGCACGCCGGGAGCCGGACGGCGGGTGCGCGAGCACGATCTCGGGATGATCGGGTTTGGGGACGGCGCCCGTGTGAAGGATGAGCTGCACGCTGTCATCACGGCGCAGATGGAGCGTCGCGAAGTCATCGGCGAGGGCGTAGTTCGGCGAGTTCCATTTCACGCTCTCGACGACGCCGGCAAGGTCGAGCAGCCTGCTGCGGACCGCCTGGATCGTGGACTGCAGAGGATGATCGCGCCGCGCCAGGAGCGCATCGACGGCATTCACCGCCGCACTCAGCTCGCCAGGCGATGCGATGCCGCGTCGCGGCGGAGACTGGCCAGCAGCTCTCGCTCGACCAGCATCGGGATGTACTGGCGCAATCGTGCCGAGCCGTACCTCTCGAGCTCATCGACGACGAGGGCGTGGATCGTCTCTTCGGGAACGGCCGGGAAATGCTGCTCGAGACGACGGCACACGTAGACGAGCGCCTCGTACTCGTTGTCGGGCTTCGTCCACGTCATGCCACGATGATGCGCCTGCCCGCCGACATTGTCGAGCCGACGGGCTTTCTGGAGGGGTCGGATCCACGTAGCCTCGAAGGATCCGCGTGCACCAGATCGGAGTCCCCCATGGCCCCTGAGGTCGACGAACAGCGTTCGATGGAAGAGATCATCGATCGGCTCGCTGTGAAGTACGACGTGCTCCCCCGCGAGCGCGTGGTCGAGGTCGTCGCGGACGTGCTGGCGTCGCTCCAGTCCGCGAAGGTGCGGGATTTCGTTCCTGTGCTCGTGGAGCGCGAGGCGAAGACGATCCTCAAGCCGGAAGCCAAGGCCGCCAGGGCCTGAGCCCGTCCGCACGACTGCGTGCGTCCGCACCGACCCCCGGTCACTCCTCGGGACGCACGACCACCCACGCCTGTGTGACGTCGTCGGTCGCCGTGAGCCTGAGCTGCACCGGGCCCGACCACTGCGCGTCGAACGAGGAGCTCGTCGGGGTTCCGTCCGCGCACACGACCGTGCCGGCCACGAGCTCCGTCCCACTGTCGCCGACCGCTGCGCGGAGGACCTGGTAGTCGATGGACGCGCCGTTGCACGCCGCTTCGACGACGAAGCGCTCCCCCTCGACCAGCGCGTCGCTCGCGACGATGCGCGTCTCGGGGATGCCGCCCTCGCCGGCCGTCGCTCCGAAGACCGCTCGGGCGATCTCGTCGGCGGTGACGTCGGGCTCCGCGAGGGTCGCCTGTGGAGTCGGCGCGGGACTGGTCGTCTCGCTCGTGGGAGATGCGGCCGGAGTCGGCGGCGTCGGCGCGCAGGCGATGAGCGCCGCGGCGAGGACGGCGATCCCGGCGGTCGACAGGGCGATGCGGGGGCGAGTTGTCACGATGTCTCCGTTCGTCTCGCATTCCACCCTCTCCACCCCGCGCGGAGATCTCCACCCCGTTGACGTCGGCCGAGGAGCGCCTACGATGCCCGATACCGCCCTCTGGTGCGGACGACCCTCTTAGGCTGTGAGGAGTGGCCTGGGCATCCGCTCAGACGGCAGAGACGGAAGGACGCGACATGCGCGCGACGTTGAACGGAACCGTGATCGCCGAGGCACCCGAGGCGGACCTCATCAAGATCGAGGGCAACTGGTACTTCCCGCCGTCGAGCGTGGACTTCGACCTGCTCGAGAAGAGCCCGACGCCCTACACCTGCCCGTGGAAGGGCGAGTGCCAGTACTACTCGACGGTCGTCGACGGCGAGAAGCTCTCCGACCGCGCGTGGGCGTACCCCACGCCGTATCCGTCCGGTATCGAGCGCGTCGGCAAGGACTTCTCGGGCTACGTCGCGTTCTGGAAGGATGTCCAGGTCGGCGAGTAGGCGCCGTCAGTCGACGGCGCCGCCGAAGTAGACCTCGACGTCTGCGACGCGGCCGTCGCGAACCACGGTGGCTTCGGCGTTGCGCCATCGCTTTCCGTCGACGAGGTATTCGTACCGGTGCAGCACGACG
>JBEVLS010000193.1:0-6798 GCA_040509015.1 Microbacterium sp. | reverse complement strand
GAGCATCCCCGAGGACGTCCGGGCGATCATCGCTGCGGAGACCGTCGTCGGCGTGAAGATCGGCGACCCGCTGGATGCTCTCGCCCTGCGCGAGATGGCGCCCGATTTCTTCCTGGGGGCGACCACGTCCTGGGGCGAGCCCAAGATCGCGTTCCGGCTCGGCAGGATCGACCCCGACCACCTGGTCGAACTCGTGACGGAGGCGTGGCGCGTGCAGGCGCCCCGGTACCTGCGGCGCGAGTTCGACGGCGAGGGCTGAGATCGTGGAGAGCGTCCGGTGCGGAGCGGTCGTCGTCGCGTGGACCGATGCCGGCAGCGACGAGCGCGCGACGCGGCGAGCCGCGGGCGACGCGCTGCTCGCCCGGCTCGTCGGCGAGCTCGGGTTCACCGCGGCGATCGGACGCCGCTGCCCGGTGTGCGGTGCCGACGACCACGGCCGCCCGGTGACCACAGCGCCGGTCGCGCTGAGCCTCAGCTATGCCGGGTCGATGGTCGCCGGCGCCGCGGTCCGGCTCGAGGATGCGGCATCCGTCGGCATCGACATCGAGCCCTCGGACCGTGACACCGGCGACCTGCGCGCACTGTTCGCGCCCGCGACCCCGCCCGACATCGCGGGCTGGACGCGCATCGAAGCCGTCCTCAAAGCCGACGGGCGCGGCATCCGGATCGAACCGTCGTCGGTCGTGATCGACGGATCCGTCGCGACCCGTCCCGGTCCGTTCGACGTGCGGACGATCCCGGGCCCGGCGGGGTTCGTGATCAGTTGCGCTGTCGCAGCCCCATCGCCGCGGTGACCGGGGCGGGGGCGTCCGTCCGACCGGATGCGGGGAGCGCGGGAAGGGGCAGCTCGTCCAGCCAGGCGTGGAAGAGCCCGCCGAGGGCCACGCCGCTCACTGCGTCGGCGAGCACGACGAAGTCGGTCGTGACGACGGTCCCCCCGCGGTGACGGACGGTCCATTCGCGCAGGATCCGGAAGAACGCGTCGTCGCCCACGGTGAGCCGCACGGCGTGCAGGGTCAGCGCCCCCCGCTTGTACACGCGATCGTCGAACATGAGCTCGGCGCCCGGATCGCCCGTGAGGAGGTCCTGCGGCTCGCGCGCGAGCGCGGCGTGGTGACCGAGCGCCTTCGCGTGCGCCGATGGCCCGCCGGAGCGCTCGGACCAGATCCACTCGGCGTAGCAGGCGAAGCCCTCGTTGAGCCAGATGTCGCGCCACTGAGCGACGCCGACGCTGTTGCCGAACCACTGATGGGCGAGCTCGTGCGCGACGAGTCGCTCGAGACCGCCGTGCCCGTCGATGTGGTTGGCGCCGAAGATCGCCATGCCCTGCGCTTCGAGCGGGATCTCGAGGTCGTCCGCGGTCACGACGACGGCGTACTCCGCGAACGGGTAGGCACCGAAGGACTCCTCGAAGACCGTCATCATGTCGCCGACCGGGCTGAAGTCCGATCGCACTCGGGCGGCGAGCGGCTTCGGGAAGTACAGCTCGCCACGCGTCGAGCCGAACTCGTGGGATTCCTGCGTGTACCTGCCGACCTGCAGCGTCACGAGATAGGTCGCCGTCGGAACGTCGCGCTCGAACGTCCACACCCGCTTGCCGCGCGACGGGACGCACGAGACGAGACCCCCCGCCACGACGGTGTAGGCGGCATCCGTCGCGAACTCGATGCGGTACGTGGCCTTGTCGGACGGCACGTCGTTGCACGGGAACCACGTGGGCGCGCCGGTCGGCTGCGAGGCCACGAGCACGCCGTCTTCGAGCTCTTCCCAGCCGATCGTCCCCCAGCGGGTGCGGCGGGGTCGGGGCGCGCCGGCGTAGGCGATGATCACGGTGAACTCGTCGCCCGCTGCCAGCGGCGCGCCGAGCGAGATCTTGAGCTTGCGGTCGGATTGGCGGAAGGATGCCGCGGCGTCGCCCGCGACTCTGGCGCGGGTCGCTCGCAGGCCGACGAGGTCGAGCGCGATGGAGCGGGTGTCCTCCGTCGCGCGACCGCGCAGCTCGGCGGTGCCGCTCAGTCGGTTCGTGGTCACCTTGTAGTCGAGCGTGAGCTCGTAGTGCTGGATACGGATCCGCGCGTCACCCGACTGCGGTGTGTAGGCGTCGACGATCACGCGTCGGCCGCCTGATAGGCGCGCACCGTCACCGCCCGCCACGGACCGATCGGGTTGCCCGACCACCGGCTGCCGATCGGAACCGTCTCGCCGCGCATGACGAGCGATGCCGGACCCACCGTGGCGTCCGCGCCGATCGTCGCGGCGGGCAGGACCACGCTGTGCGGGCCGAGCGTCGCGCCCGGCTCGAGGGTCACGGTGTCGATGCTCATCACTCGATCATGGAACAGATGCGTCTGGACCACACATCCGCGGTTGACCGTCGCGCCGTCGCCGAGGGTCACGAGGTCGGGTTCGGGCAGCCAGTAGCTGTCGGTCCAGACGCCCCTGCCGATCTTCGCCCCGAGCGATCGCAGCCAGACGGCGAGCGCCGGGGTTCCGGCCGCGGCGTTGGCGAACCACGGCGCTGCGAGCATCTCGGTGAAGGTGTCCGACACCTCGGTGCGCCACACGAAGCTCGACCACAGCGGATGCTCGCCGGGGCGGATCACCCCGACGAACGCCCATTTCGCGACCGTGGTGATCGCCGCGGCGACGGCGCCGGCGACGATCAGCACCGCGCCCGAGAGCACGATCGCGGCGCCGAGACCCCACACCTCGACGATCGCGGCGAGCGTCAGCAGCACGGCGAGACCGAGCGCGCACGTCACCACGACCGGCAGGATGCGGCAGATCTCCCACAGTGTCCTCGCCACCCGCAGGCCCGGGCGGGGCTTGTACGTCCGCTCGAGGTCGGAGTCGTTGACCACGCGCCGCAGCCTCACCGCGGGCGATCCGAGCCACGACGATCCCGGCTTGGACTTCGCCGGCGCCACCGAGAGCACCGCGACCAGACCGTCTTTGGGAACGCGGTGGCCGGCCGCCGCCATGCCCGAATTGCCCAGGAACGCGCGCGTGCCGATGCGCGCCTGGGCGAGGCGCATCCATCCGCCGCTGAGCTCGTAGGTCGCGACCATCGTGTCGTCGGCGAGGAAGGCGCCGTCGTCGATCGTCGTCATCGAGGGGATGAGCAGGACCGTCGACGCCTCGACGTCGCGGCCGACGGTGGCGCCGAGCATCTTCAGCCACAGCGGGGTGAACAGGCTCGAATAGAGCGGGAAGAGGATCGTGCGCGAGGAATCGAGCAGTCGCTCGGTCGTCCACGCCTGCCAGGCCACGCGGCCGTGCACAGGGTGCACGCCCTCGACGAGCCCGATCGACAGCAGGCGCACGAGCAGGACGACGGATGCCGCGAACACCACGCCGACGGTGAGTGTCGCGGGCACGATCATCAGGAGGGCGCCGGGGATGGCCGCGGCGATGGAGTCCGCGCCCCGCATGCCCTGCGCGAGCACGAGACCGCCGATCGCGAACGCGGCGAGCGGCAGCAGCCCGAGCCCGGCGGACGAGGCGCCGTACGCGAGCAGCCAGCGGCGGCGCGTCGGGGGCGCGGCAGGGGCCAGAGGGCTCGACGTGCCGCCGACCCGGACGGCGGGCGAACCCGCCCAGCGCTGCCCGGCGCGCACGCGTCCGAACACAGCGGAGCCCGGGGCGATCTCGGCGTTCCGACCGATCTTGGTGCCCGGAGCGAGGGTGCTCCGTGCGCCGATCGTGGCTCCGGCACCGATCCGGATGCCGCCGATGCGCACCGTGTCGCCGTCGATCCAATACCCGGTGAGGTCGACTTCGGGCTCGATCGCCGCCCCGGAGCCCACCTGCAGCATGCCCGTGACGGGCGGGAGGGCATGAAGGTCGACGCCGGCGCCGATCTTCGCGCCCAGCGCGCGGGCGTAGTAGACGACCCAGGGCGCGCCGGCGAGGCCGACAGGGTCGACCTGGTGCGACACCTGCTCCGCGAGCCACAGTCGCAGATGCACTCCCCCGCCGCGCGGATGGTCGCCGGGGGTGACGCCCGCGAGCAGCAGACGCGCGATCCCCGCCGTGAGCGCCATTCGTCCGAAGGGCGTCGCGAAGACCACGAGCCCGGGAACGAGGATCCACCACGGCGCCTCCGGGAGGAAGTCGAAGCCCGGGGCGAGCTGCAGGAGAGTGCTCGCCACGAGCAGCCACACGATCCACCGCGCACCGCTGAGGATGAACAGCGGCACGCTCGCGACCGTCTGCACCCACTGCATGATCCGCGGGGTGGGGTTCGAGCGCGTGAACGACCTCGACGGCTCTTCTTCGGATGCCTCGGCGTCGACGGCATCCGCCATCTTGCGCAGTCGCGGCAGGTCGTAGACATCCGCCATGGTGAACTCCGGAGCACGCACCCGGATGCGCGAGACGAGCTGAGCCGCCGCGAGCGAACCGCCGCCGAGTTCGAAGAAGTCGGCGGCCTCGTCGGAAGGCCGTGTCCCGAGCACCGCCGCCCACTGCTCCGCGAGCCACGCCGCGGTGCCGGTGAGACTCGAGTCGCCCGCATCGGCGCTCTCGAGGGGCCAGGGCAGGGCCGCCTTGTCGACCTTGCCCGAGGTGCGCACCGGAAGATCGTCCACGATCGCGAGCATGGGGATGAGCGGGGCGGGAAGCGTCTCGGCGAGCTCGGCGCGAGCGGTCTGACGGTCGAAGCCCTCGGTCGGCACGACGTAGCCGACGAGGAGCGAGACGCCGGCATCCGTCTTCTGCACCACCACCGTCGCCGCCGAGACCGCGCTGAGCGCCTGCAGCGCCGCCTCGACCTCGCCGAGCTCGATGCGTCTGCCGCCGATCTTGACCTGGTCGTCGGCGCGGCCCTGGAAGACGAGGCCCTCGGGGTCCGCGCGCACGAGATCGCCGGAGCGGTAGGCCCTGTCCCACCCGAGGGCGGGGAACGGCGCGTACTTCTCGGCGTCCTTGACGGGATCGAGGTAACGGGCGAGGCCCACTCCGCCGATGATGAGCTCGCCGATCCCGCCGTCCGCCACGCGCCGGCCGGCGGCGTCGACGACGGCGAGTGCCCAGCCGTCGAGGGGCAGACCGATCCGCACGGGCGAGGTTCCGTCCATGCGCGCCGCACACGCGACGACCGTCGCCTCGGTGGGTCCGTAGGTGTTCCACACCTCTCGCTCGTCGCCCACGAGTCGTGCCGAGAGCTCCGGCGGAAGCGCCTCGCCGCCGAAGATCAGCAGACGGATGTTCTCGATCGCGTCGGGCGGCCACAGCGTCGCGAGCGTGGGGACCGTGGAGACCACCGTGATGCCGTGACCGACGAGCCACGGCCCGAGGTCCTCGCCGGAGCGCACGAGCGCGCGAGGCGCGGGCACGAGGCACGCACCGTGCCGCCAGGCGAGCCACATCTCTTCGCACGATGCGTCGAAAGCGACCGAGAGCCCGGCCAGCACACGGTCTCCGGGGCCGAGCGGGGCGTCCTGCAGGAAGAGCCGCGCCTCCGCGTCGACGAACGCGGCCGCCGACCTGTGCGACACCGCCACGCCCTTCGGCACACCGGTCGATCCCGACGTGAAGATGATCCACGCGTCGTCGTCGACGGTCGGCGGTGCGACGATCGGAGTCGCACTCGAACTCGGGTGCGGATCGTCGCCGTCGAAGAGCCCCGCGCTGGGCGTCTCGCCCGCCGCGACGAACTCGCCGCGCGCGCCGATGACGCCGCGTACGCGGGCCTCGCCGAAGACGAGGTCGGCCCGCTCCTGCGGGTCGTCGGCGTCGACGGGCACGTACGCCGCGCCGGCGGCCAGGATCCCGAGGATCGCGATGTACAACTCCCGGTCGCCCGAGGGCATCCGCACTCCGACGCGGTCCCCGCGGACGACGCCGTGCTCGTGCAGGCAGCCGGCCGTGCGCCACACACGCGCGAGCAGCTCGCGGTAGCTCAGCGCCCCCGCGGCGTCCTCGATCGCGGACGACTCCGGATGCCGCGCCGCCGTCTCACGGAGGATGTCGATGAGCGTCCGCGGAGCGGGCGCGGCATCCGATCGGTCGAGATTCTCCTGCACCGGCGGGTCAGACCGAGAGCAGCTCGATCAGCTGCGCCTTCGACAGGCGCGAGTATCCCGCGTGACCGGCCGCGCGCGCCCGGCTGCGCAGCTGCACCACGGTGAGCGCGGTGAGGTCGTCGACCGTCGGGGCGACGGACTGCGGAGCCCGGCGGCGGGCCGCGCGAGTGGTGGGCGCAGCGGCGGCGGGCTCGACCGGGGACTCTTCGACGGGCGCGGGCGCCGGCTGCTCGTACGCGGCCACGGCGGCGATCACTTCGTCGAGCTCCTCGGCGGCGATCGTCACGGGTTCGTAGGGCTCGGGAGTGATGCGCGCGGGCTTCGCCGTCTTGGCGGACTTCTTCTTCGCCGAGTCCGCCTTCGCCTTCGCTTTCGCTGCGGCCTTGCGGGCCTTCTCGGCGGCCTCGGCCTCTTTCGCCGCGGCCTCCTTCGCAGACTTCGCGCTGAGCTTCGCCTCGATCTTCGTGGCGGCCTTCTCGATCGCCTCGACCGCCGCGACGGCCTCCTTCTCGACCTTGCCGGGCTTGCGCGCGATCCGCTTCTTCGTGGGTCGCGCCGCATCCTTCGCCTCGTCGGCGAGGGCGCGCAGCTTCTTGGCGTCCTTCTTGGGGAGCGACTTGCTGAGGCGCTTCGCGTCCTTCGCGGCGGCCGCCGCGGCATCCACTGCAGCCTCCGCAGCCTTCTCGGCCTTCGTCTTCTTCGCCATCGGGAGTACCTCCACAGT
Organism: Microbacterium sp.; assembly: GCA_040509015.1. Taxonomy (GTDB): domain Bacteria; phylum Actinomycetota; class Actinomycetes; order Actinomycetales; family Microbacteriaceae; genus Microbacterium. Next base: position 48 of record JBEVLS010000193.1, on the reverse strand, counting down.
CTGCGACGGACAGGCACGCCCGCCGCGGCGCAAAGATTACAGGGTCGA